>CAYVIT010000004.1:7817-55269 GCA_964451425.1 uncultured Pirellulales bacterium | reverse complement strand
ATCACCTTGCGCTTGTCTGGAACCTCGGAGAGGAAAATACGAATACCACCTCGCAACGAAAGGCATTCTGCCAATATATTAAAGACCTCGATCCCTACGGCCACCCCATCGTTATGCATACTTTCCCCGGCAAGTACGAGGAGTGTTACAAGCCATTGTTAGGCTACGAGTACTTTGACGGCCCCTCGCTACAGACCAATGACACATACAATCAGACGGTGAAATGGATTGACCGCTCGGGGTCTGCAGGCCAACAGTGGTTCGTTTGCCTTGATGAAATCGGCCCCGCCCATACCGGCATCAAGCCCGACAAAGATGACTACTGGCACGATGAAGTCCGGAATAAACATTTGTGGGGACACCTGATGGCCGGTGGCGCAGGGGTGGAATGGTACTTCGGATACAAATTCGCACACAACGACCTGAATTGTGAAGATTGGCGCAGCCGAGAACATATATGGGAGCTGACCGGCTATGCGCTGGAGTTTTTCCATAAATACCTGCCCTTTACTGAAATGAGCCACCACGACGAGCTGACGTCGGCCAAGGACGACCACTGCTTTGCCAAACCCGGCCAAATCTACGTCATTTACCTGCCGGCCGGCGGCACTACACACCTTGATTTGGGCAGCAGCTCAGCAAGCTTCTCTGTTGAGTGGTATAATCCTCGCGCTGGCGGCCCGCTGCGGAGAGGCAGTGTTGCGGAAGTTACCGGCCCCGGCCCGGTCGCTATCGGGCATCCACCTCAGACGACAGATAAAGACTGGGTCGCCCTGTTAAAGGCAAAACGATAATACGGTCAATTGACAGTGAATCTGAAGGGCTGTCGTGCAAAACAGAAATGGTTCCGTAGCGAACAGCCAGGATTCTCGATATGTGCTCCTTATCCTCCCTATCTGAAAATTCTTTGGAAAATCCTCGAATCCGATGGAGTAAAGGGGGTAAAAAAACTATTGCAAAGGCCTGTATCGGGATTATAATGCCTTCGTATATCGTCGTGCGTACTGCATACTGCGGAAAAAAGTAAGCAAATACCAAGTGAAATATACAAAGTACGAATAAGGAGCGAATTTTTATGGAACCAATTGTAGAGCCGGAAATCGACTTATTTACCAAGGACATTCCGTCAATGGAAGAAATCCAGAAACTCTCCGACTACGTTCATTCCAGCGAAAGCAGCCATCTCAATTTCAGTGAACAGTTGGAAAAAAATATTCCCAAGGGCGGTCAGAAAGCTTCTTTTTCAACAGGTATCGGACTGTATATTGTCGGAAGATACTCCGAAGCGGCCGAGAAACTTGAAAAAGCCAAGGACTGTCAGGAAAAATTCATATATTTGGCCTTTGCCCTTAAGCGAATCGGCAAGTTCAAAGAAGCCATCGAAAACCTGAATAAAAGTGTTGATTACGGTGCCACTGCGTTAAACATCACACTGGAAAAAGGCGCCACATATCGATTAGCGTCCGACTTTGACTCCGCTGCCAAGGAACTCCGAACTGCCTCAAATTTTGAAAATGTAAGCGCCGAATACCACTATCAGCTTGCCCGCCTTCAGGAATCGCAGGGATTCTACGAAGAGGCAAAAGACAACTACAAGGCGGCATTGGAATTATCTCCGAACCATCAAAAAGCCCTTTTCCGGCTGGCCTACCGCTGCGATTTGTCCGGCGATGAAGACGCCGCTATCGACTACTACAAGCAAATTGCATCAGGAAATCAGACCTATGTCAGCGCGCTGCTCAATTTAGCTGTACTGTATGAAGACCGTGGAGAGCTTAACAAAGCATCCCAATGTATCGATTCGGTCCTGAAATTTCATCCGAACCACCAACGAGCGATTTTATTCAAAAAAGACGTCGAAAGCTCAAAAACGATGTTCTACGACGAAGAAAAAGAAGAGAAAAAGACCCTTAAAAACCAAATCCTCGAAACGCCGATATCTGATTTTGAGCTGTCCGTACGTAGTAGAAACTGTCTGAAAAAAATGAATATCCTGACGCTTGTCGACCTTCTGAATATCAGTGAAGTAGAGCTTTTATCTTATAAGAACTTCGGTGAAACATCCCTTAGAGAAATCAAGTCGCTGCTCGACGGCAAAGGACTGCATCTGGGTATGGCTCTGGAGGAAAAGCATCTGGCTTCAGCAGAAAGCGCCGACCTGGACATTTCAGAAGATGAAGACGAAGAACTTCTTAACAAAACAATAGATGACCTGCAACTGT
The DNA here is from genome assembly GCA_964451425.1 of uncultured Pirellulales bacterium. Lineage (GTDB taxonomy): Bacteria > Planctomycetota > Phycisphaerae > Sedimentisphaerales > Anaerobacaceae > CS2-K091. Next base: position 53,047 of record CAYVIT010000004.1, on the reverse strand, counting down.
CGGTGCGTTCCCGAAAGTGCCTTCAAAAACTTAGTCTTCATACACTCGGTGAACTGACGCGCAAAACAGAAGCCGAACTACTGGGCTGTAAGAATTTCGGTGTAACCAGCTTAAACGAAATCAAAAAGGTCATCGGTAACCTCGGAATATCTCTGCGAATCCTGGACTAACTGTAAATAATCCCGCGCTCAATTGCGGGTTTCAATATGAAATGAAGAAACCCCGAATAAATCTGGGAGCTAAAAACGATAAATATTCGGGTAAAGCGGCGTTTTGCACTAATCCCCAGGCGACCTTAAATCACGGCAATACTACAGCCTCGGCAGTTCACCTACAATCTCATTTTCTATTTTGGATTTCTAAAATAATAATTACAACAGCCTTTCTGACGAGCCTTTGCGGCTGCAAGGCCAGGGAGCCGGCCAGGCCCACACCGCAGATGGATGCCGAACCACAATTCTGGGTAAGGGTACTGTTGCTCGATGATGTCAATGACTGTAAACTGAAGATTCGCTCGCCTTTCAGTGTTAATACAAGCGACAATCCAACGGTAATCACCCGGGATGCCGCCCGGATAAATGCGGCGTTGAATATCCACATATCCAACGGTGGAATTACAATTGGCAGCCAGGACTTTACAGGTAACAAAATCATTATTTCGCCGGACGAGCCCTACATTTTCAACCTAAACGGTGACGATTATCGGGGCAAATTAAAACTAATACCGAATTCTGATGCTAACTCTTTCGACGCAGTCAACCTTGTTCCACTTGAACCTTATATAGCCGGCGTAGTAGGAGCCGAGATGCCCAAGTATTGGGAGTCGGCGGCACTTAATGCACAGGCAATCGCATCCAGAAGCTATTGTCTGTATATCAAAAAACGTTTTGGCGGTAATCGTAACTGGGATGTCAAGAGAACTCAGGCCCATCAGGTTTACCTCGGCGTCAAAGCCGAATCTGCTCAGGTCTGGAGCGCTGTCAACGAAACAAACGGGCAGGTCTTGGTCTGTAAGAATTCCGCGGGCACTGAAGAAATCCTGCCTGCCTACTACAGCTCAGTATGCGGCGGCCACACAGAAAACAGCGAGCACGTATTCGGGGACTCCTTTGAAGCACTGGCTGGTGTCCGGTGCCCATATTGCAAAGACGTGGCCAGGCCCCACTATTTTTTCTGGCCTGCGGCCCAGTTCGATAAGAGCTATGTAACAAAGAGACTACTGCAAAGGTATCCAAACTTAAAGGGACTGGGCAAAATCACAAATATCAAAGCTGCAAGACAAAGCGACTATGAGGGCAATTATGGAAAATATTCGCGATTAACGCTTGTTAAACTTCTCGGCTCAACAGGTAAAAGCGATTTTCTCCGGGCAGAGGACTTTCGGCTGTCAGTCGACCCAAGCGGCCGCAGAATAAAAAGCGCAATTTGCCAAATTGTCAACTGGGGCGATAAATGGGCATTTCTATCAGGCAGGGGTTTCGGCCACGGCGTAGGAATGTGTCAAAGCGGAGCCCAGGGAATGGCAAGACAAGGCAAAACAACCAATCAGATTCTAAACTACTACTATCCCCGTTCGAGGATTATAAAAGTATACTAAACAGTCACTGCTTTGAAAGCAGCAATTCAAATAATGATAAAATGGCATCCCGATACCAGCATTTGTGGTCACAAGCTCGGCGGGAATGACAAAAAGAAACAATGAGTACATTTGAAGTTCTCAATCAAGACCGCGGTTCTTCAGGGCGGCGAGGAACCTTAACCACAATACACGGCAAGATTGAAACACCTGCTTTTATGCCTGTGGGCACTGCCGGGGCTGTAAAGGGTATCAGCCCGGAACAGCTCAAAGAAACCGGAGCAGATATTATTTTAGCCAACACTTATCATTTGTTGATTCGGCCGGGCGTCGATGTGGTGGAGACGCTTGGCGGACTGCATAAACTTATGGCCTGGGACGGTCCTATTCTGACCGATAGCGGAGGATATCAAGTTTTTTCCCTAAGCGGTCTGACGAAAGTCAACGACGACGGCGTTGAGTTTTCCAGCCACGTGGACGGGGCGAAAATATACCTGAATGCCGAAACTGCAACAGAAATCCAAAACCGGCTGGGCGCCGATATTATTATGTGCTTAGACGAATGCGCCCCATCCGGGGCCGGCACAGAACAACTCAGAAAAACCGTAGAGAGGACCATACGCTGGGCCGAACGTTGTAAAGAGGCACACAGCAACTCCAAACAGATGCTTTTCGCCATCGTCCAGGGTGGAATAAATCCGGAACTGAGAACACATTGTGCCTGTGAACTTATTAAGTTGGATTTTGACGGTTATGCTATCGGTGGATTAAGTGTGGGTGAAGAGCACGAAGATATGATACAAACCGTTGCTGATACAACGCAGGTGCTGCCGAAGGAAAAGCCGCGTTATCTGATGGGCGTTGGCCGGCCTATTGATATTATCGCAGCGGTTAAGGCCGGTATAGACATGTTTGACTGCGTGCTTCCCACACGAAACGGACGAAACGCCTACGCATTTACCGAGAATGGTCCGATACGATTGAGGAACAATGCCCACATAACCGATACAGGGCCTATCGAAGCCGATTGTGACTGCTCCTGCTGCAGGAATTTCAGCCGAGGCACACTGAGACATTTCTTCAATATCGGAGAAATGTTAGGTCCAATCTTAGTATCCCTGCATAATCTAAGGTTTTACCAGAGATTAATGGCGAAAATACGAGAGTTAATAGAAAAGAACGAATTTGCCGAGTGGTCAGCCGAACAAAAAAATGGTTGTTGATTATTGACAATCAATCATTTAGTATCTTGCGAATGTTCCTTAACCAATAATTAAGCATGAAGGGAAAATGAAAATGAACAATATATGGATATTGGCCGGGGCCGAGTCGAACCAGGGATCTTCGGGGATTACCTCAGAGCAGGTCACGGAGGAAAGCGAAACAACTACGGTTGTTTCGGACTCCAATATGCCTACAGTCCCTGCACAAAAGCCGGGATTCGGGTATACCCAGTTCCTCTTTCTTGGCTTGATGCTCGTAGTGTTTTACTTTCTGCTTTTCAGAGGACCCCGAAAAAAACAGCAGGAACACAAACAGATGGTGCAAACGCTGTCAAAAAACGATAAAGTCAGGACAATCGGCGGCATTATTGGAACCGTAGTCGATATTAAGGGTGACGAAATAACGTTAAAAGTCGATGAGTCAAATAATACAAAAATAAAAATTACCACTTCAGCAATCGGAAAAAATTTATCTAAAGAATAATTAGTTCGTAGTTCGTAGTTTGTAGTTTGTAGACTACGAATCAGGCGATACTGTATACGATATACGAGGGAAGTTATGGGCAAGAATCTGATGCCGAAAATGGTCGTAGTTATTGTCTTGGTACTCGTTGCAGGCTGGACTTTATATCCTCCAAGTAAGACCTTAAAACCGGGCCCGGACCTCGGAGGTGGAACGAGTCTTATCTATCAAATTGATACACAGGGACTCAAAGAGTTAGAAAAGAGAGATTTGTCCCAGAGAATGATAACGGTATTTCGCAGGCGAATAGACCCGGCTAATATCCAAAACCTTATATGGCAGCCTCAGGGCAACACCCGCTTCGAAATAAAAATGCCGCTGGCCAGCGCAGAAACACGCTTGAAACGGCAGGACTTCGAGAAAGCCAAGGAGGAGCTGCTGGCCGACAATATAAGTCCGTCACAAATTATGCTCTCTCTGACAAAGCCGGCAGAAGAACGAGCGGCAGACTTCAACGATTTCACACAGGGTGATCCTAACAGATTAACAATTATCAAGACCCTAGCCAAAGCTTACGACGAGCGCAAGGAGCTGCAAAATCAAAGAAACAAACTCCTTGAGGAACACGAAACCATTGAAAAAGAAATGCCTGCAGCCGGAATCGACCCCAACGAGGTAGGGCTAAATGTCGGGGATTGGAGCAAACTTGACGGGAAAGAGCTCGAAGAATCACTGAAAGACTTTACCGATGCTAACGAAAATATTGAACTGCTTACCAATTATGTCAAAAAATATTCCAAATGGGCCAAAATCGTCGAAGAGCTAACGGAGCCGGAAACAGGCAAAAACGATCAATACGAAAACGCCAAAAAGGACCTCGATAAATTAAATCTGACCGAAGACCAGATAAACTTCTGCCTGGGAATGCCTGCCAAGTCAGCGGAGAGACAGCGGGAAATTGAGAGACTGAAAACCGAGTTTTCCGACCGGTCAGACAAAATCGAGGCCTTAGTAGCGGCATTTGACGAATATCGTCCATTCCAGGGCAGACTCGATGACCCGAAAGACCTGCAGCGCATGCTCAAAGGTGCCGGCATATTAGAGTTTAGAATACTGCCGACGACTGACCAGCCCGATGTGGACTCCGATGAGATGGCCAGGCAGGTGGAACTTCTCAAAACAAAGGGGCCTAAATTCGCTTCTGCTGCCTCAAAGGGCAAATATGTATGGTGCGAAATAGAAAATTTCAATGAATGGAGGTTGCCTAACTCGATTGTCGGGCAATTTGGTGAGAAGTTTTTCGTTCTGGCAAGCGATACAAAAGATAAAACTATGCTTCACAGTACCGGCAGCCAAAGGGCCTGGAAACTGGAAAGGGCCTATCCGGCAACAGACGATATGGGCCGAAGATCCATCGGCTTTACTCTGAATGAAAAAGGCGGACTACTATTCGGCCGCATTACCAGTAAAAATATTGACCGCCCGTTGTGTATTCTGCTGGACGGCCAGGCAATATCTGCTCCAAGCATTAATGAGAGAATAGGGGCCTCCGGCATAATAAAGGGCAGCTTCACACAAACAGATGTATTAGATATGGTGAATAAGCTGAACGCCGGCTCCCTTCCGGCCAGGCTGATAGAGCAGCCGATATCCGTCAAGACAATCGGTCCTTCCATCGGCGCCGATAACCGCGACAAAGGTATCGAGGCCGGCCTAATCGGCTTAGGTCTTGTGGTGCTTTGTATGCTGGTTTACTATATGCTAGCAGGCTCAATCGCCGATGTCGCTTTGCTTATGAACCTGCTTTTTGTGCTTGCCATAATGGCGCTGATAAGAGCAACGTTCACTTTACCGGGTATCGCCGGCATGATACTAACCATTGGTATGAGCGTTGATGCGAACGTGCTTATTTTCGAGAGAATCCGCGAAGAGCAGCAGAAAGGCTCATCGCTGAGAATCGCCATAAGAAACGGTTACCAGCGAGCATTCAGAACAATTTTGGACGCCAACATCACCACCTTCATCACGGCTGCGATTCTTTTCTGGGTGGCTTCGGAAGAAATCAAAGGCTTTGCCCTGGTTCTTATGCTTGGCATCGCCTCGAGTATGTTCACGGCCTTGTTCGTGACGCGGATAATGTTCGATTTTCTTTTGAATAAGCGAATCATCAAAGAGCATTTGATAATGCTGAATCTAATAGGCACACCAGAGATAAACTGGATGGCTAAGAGACCCATTTTCTTTGGGATATCATCCGTTCTTATAATAGCGGGCCTGTCGGTATTCTTTACAAGAGACGATACCAAGAACAATAAATATGGCATCGAATTTACGGCCGGCACAAGCGCTCAAATCAACTTAAGAGATAATGTCAATCTTACAAGACAGGATGTTGAAGATAGAATACGCAAAATTGGGACTGACCCCAACAATCCTAATCCCGCTCTTGCAACTGCAAGTGTCTATAGCATCGGAAAACCCGTTGCAGAAATGGCAGGCGGAGAAAAAATATACAAACAATATGAAATTAATACTACGGAAACGAACAAAACGGTCACTACTGTTACCTTTCCGCAAGCAGCTCAAAATACCGTCGAGACCGTTACAACAGCAATTAAAAAAGGCGAGGACATAATCGGGGGCAGGCTCAACAATTTACTCGTAACAAAGCAGAGCAGCGCTTCTGAATTTGCTGTAACAACAAGCCAGATGAACAGGAACCTGATAAGAAATGTGCTGACGAGCGCTTTTGCCGATGCCAACGTTTTTGCCGATGTTAATGTCGGTGAAATACAAGTTGATGAGGTTGTCAATAACGCGATACTCAAGGCTTTTAATGAAGACGAGCTTGAAATCCAGCGAAATCTTCAACCAACCATTACAAGTGAGGAAAAAATAACCGAAGAGCTTGTAGACTCTTTCCCGGAACTCGCGGAGTTTCTTGGCGGCATTAAAATCACCTGCACCATCGCAAGAGCCGCTGCAGCAGAAGAAATCAGGGCCCGGCTGTCGGATTTGCAATACAAGCCGGACATGCAAAACCTTATCCGGTACCGTCACAAGATACTCAGCGTGAACGTTGCAGAAATGGAACCAAATGAGCCGGCAAATTCCTTCGTGTATGTAAGCGTTGAGCCGGAGGCGGGCTTCCGTGAACTAACCGACGAAGAGTGGGAGCGGTTCGTTGAGAACGAAAGAACAAAGGTTCTGGCCGCGACGAGACTTGAAACGTCACTTCCCAGAGTAACACAAATAGACCCCACCGTCGGGGCGGAATCAAAGCAGCGTGCACTGATTGCCATTGTCCTGTCACTATTCGCCATCGTCACCTATATATGGGTTCGCTTCGGCAATGTCCGTTACGGTCTTGCCGCGATTGCGGCACTGGTGCATGATGTGTGCATTACATTAGGAGCTATCACGGCCTGCACATATATCGCAGGAACAGCCGCCGGAGAGGCACTTATGATAGGAGATTTCAAAATCAACCTGGCCATAATTGCGGCGCTGCTGACAATCATCGGATATTCTCTTAACGATACGATTGTGGTTTTCGACCGTATTCGAGAAAACCGCAAAAAGAAAATTCTTAATCCGCAGATAATTACAGACAGCATCAACCAGACTATCTCCAGAACTATCCTGACCTCATTTACAACATTTATAGTAGTGCTGATAATGTATATCTTCGGTGGTCAGGGATTAAGAGGATTTACCTTCGCGATCGGTCTGGGCGTTATCGTAGGAACCTACTCATCTATCGCTATAGCCGCACCACTGCTGCTGCTCGGCGCTAAAACCGTAAGCGACAAAGAGCTGCGTAAGGGTAAAAGAGCAAATAAGCATAAGGGCAAAAGAGCATAATTATATCGTTGATAACCGATTCTGTAAAGTAACGAGAAATGCCAAAGGATTATAAAATAGGAATGCTTGTGGGGCTGGTACTGGTAATCGGGGCCGGGCTAACGCTGTCTTTACATCCGAGCTTAACCATCAAGGCAAGCATTGCCGGGCCTGGAAACGCCGGGGCAGAACCAGGACATATCGAGCAGCCGGGTATTACACCGAGTTCAGCAAACAGCCTTCCAATCACAGCAGAGACCAAGGGTGAACAAAAAGAAGTAAAAATTATTGAAGGACCAAAATACCATACGGTACGTAATGGAGAAACGCTATCCGGCATTTCGTATCAATACTACGGCACCGAGAATAAGTGGCAAAAGATTCTCGACGCCAACAAAGACGCTATAAAAGACGTGAAAAACCTCAAGCCGGGGACAAGATTAGTTATACCTGAATAATCTACTCAGGCGGGTCTATAACGACCGTTGTGCTTCCAATAAAGCCGCCCCAGTCCTCATATACTTCGAGAATATAAGTGCCCGGCTCGAACGGCCCAAGCGTTGCCGTTACCGGGTAATCGCATATACAAAAGCATACTCCGGGAATATATTCAATTTCATAAATCGTAATCAGTTTCTCCTCTACCCTCATCTCCAGCCCAAGCTCATCCGTGCAGCAGTTGGCAACCATCATATCCTCGAAACGAATGTACCTGCCCTCGACCAGAATAGTAAATCGTGTTTCTATCGCCTGCTCTGTAGCTAACGAGCGAAACGAGTTTGGGTCGCACTTCTCTATTTGATAAGTTATGCCCGGCTCTAAAGCTGATGGATATGACCACTGCAAGCCGAATATGGCGAAGTCGTTGAAATCGACAGATTGGCTGCGGTCAAGGTCGCTGGGAATACACTCACCCGTTTCAAGCCAATAGTCAATAAAGACTCTGAGGTCGTTAGAATCTACTACCCAGTCGTTGGTTAAGTCGGCGATGCTGCGCCAGTTTGCCGGCGACTTGCTCGCCTCGGCTGTCCCGCCGTATGCCCCCATATTTCTTCGATTGCCATTGGGTGAAGGCTCGTCCCCAACCGGACAGCCCGGATTTCCCGCATCGATACACGGGCTGGCCACATCATCCAACACCCAGCTTTCGCTATTCGGGTCCCAACGCCCCGCCTGCGATGTCAAATGATAATTGCTGTCCTCTGCATCAGCAAAACACGGGGCATCATCGATGTTGCCATCTCCACCTAACTCGCCTGTCCAGCCCTCTACACAACTGTAGTTTATGATTGGTGCGCCCCATCGGATCTGCGAGTCCTCACCCTGGCCTTCTGCGTCCTTATTATCCCAGAAGATGCAGTTGCTAATCACAGGGTCAGAATAGCTGTAATTGCATATCCCGCCACCATAGGCAGCCGATTCATTCTTGCTAAACGTGCAATTAATCAGCACTGGGTCACAGTAACTGTCGTTGTACATCCCGCCGCCTTCATCGCCTGAGGAGTTGTCGCTGAACACGCAGTTGGTCATTTTCGGATTGCAGCCCACGAAATTATCCATCCCCCCGCCATAAAAATTCTCAGCGTGATTTTCATAAAAGGCACATTTGGTCAGTTTCGGGTGGCTATACCAGTAATTTGACATCCCGCCACCCGAAATGCCTGTTGAATTGCCCCTGAACGTGCAGTTGCTCAGCTTAGGGTGGCAGTGCATGTAGTTGTATATCCCGCCTCCAAAAACCAATGCCGAGTTGTCGCTGAACGTGCAGTCGATTAGTGTTGGGTAACAGAGCGACAAGTAAATATCGCCCTTGTTGAACATCCCGCCGCCGGAATGAGCGGCGTTGCCCTTGATAACACAATCTCTTATGGTTGGACTACTATGATAGCAATATATACCTCCTCCAAGACCGTAGTCATCCGAACGAGTGGCATTCCCATTTGTAATTGTGAAACCGTCCAGAACAGTTGACTGGCCAATAGAAGGGTCATCTGCAATAACAACGTGGTAGCTGTTCTCGGCCCGGCAGGGGTCGCTGAACAAATCGCAAGGGTCATCGACTTCTCTATCATTTCCATTGAGGTCTCCGTCGAGGATGGTTTCGTAGAGTTTTATATCGTGGGCATTGGGGTCTGGTTGGCCGAAGCCGGCATAACCACCCTTAATAGTTACGCCGTTAATTAGCTGGAATGTACAGAGCCTCCAGTCAACCTCAGGTATGGCATATATCCCCTGGTCTGGTTTGTAGACTCCCTTAGCCACCCATATTTCATCTCCGCCTGCGGCCTCTGCAAGCGCATCCTGGAGGTAGTTGTAGGCGTTGTCCCAATCTTGGCCATTATTTGCTCCTGGGGCATCAGCGTCGAGGTAGATTGTTTTTGCCATGCAGGGAATGGCTAAAAAAAGACATGTAAAAGCGAAAATCAGCTTTTTCATATCATTATCCTCCAGAAAGTTTCTCTGTACTTAACATTCTAGCGCGAAGACAACAAGAAATCAAGCGAAAAAAGATAACATCTGATTTTGTTGCTTCAGTTCAAGACAAAAAAGGTATTCAAAGCCATTTCAACGGCTTAGACAATCCAGATTTAACAGCCCGAATTACAACAATTTAGCGGCGTTTTTGTCGACGAGCCAGATTACTTTATCGAGGATTGGCCAAAGGACATGAATTGGATAACGGACGTCGTCTGGCCGGCTCGTAAAGACCTCTTTCAAGATAGGGGCCTTTTCTTCGCCGGAGACCAAAACAGCCAAACGAGATGCAGCATGTAAGACAGGATACGTTAACGTTATGCGGTTTAGCTTGTCGTCCAGGATATATACGACACAGACCAAATCCTCCGTATCCAAACACGCGTAAGAATTCGGAAAGAGCGAACCGGTATGTCCCTCAACACCCATGCCAAGTACAATCAGGTCAAACTCGGGAATTTGGTCTTTGCCCAGGCCAAAAACCCTTCGGATGGTTTCTTCATAATGCTGAGCGGCAACGTTAAAATCATCGAACTCAGTCGGAATTCTGTGAACGTTGTCTTGTGGAATGGCGACTTTAGGTAAAAAGGTGTCGGCGGCGAGCTTGTAATTGCTCCACTGCGAATCGGGAGGCACATATCGCTCGTCTACCCAAAACAAGTGAACTTTTTCCCAGGGCAGAGATGTTGCTTTCGGCGCCTCGCCCAAGAGTTCAAAAAACTGCTTGGGTGTATGGCCACCGGATATTGCCACATGAAAAACGTCTTTGGCCTTTATCGCGTTTTGAGCTTCATCAACAAAAATCTCAAGGCCTCTGGCCGCAAGGTGCTCAGAGTCGGAAGCAATTTCAAGATTCGGCTCATAATGTGCAGGGGCCTTCATTCCTTTACCCCCTTTCCCTGCATTGTATTTTGCCACAAACAGCAAAAAACACTCTAATCGCGTAAGAGCATATCAAGCCTATTATGTGCTTTTGGAGTTGGCTTGGCCAGAAAAATTTTGGTGAAAGCAAAGAATTTTATATTATTCGTTAACTTTCAGCCGCAAAACAAGTTACAGAGCAAGCCTTACTCAGTAATATCATCAATCTTCCACATAAACGCCTTTAGTCCTTCCGAACCCAGCTTCCCTCGCATGCGGCGGACATTTTCCATAACCTCTTTGGCCTTGACAGGTTCGGTAACAACAAAGGTGCCGTAATTTATCCCGGGCCACACATCCGTGCTCAAATGCGGCTCGCTTAACTGGCCCTTACCCAAGACATTCGTGAATTTTGTATAGCAACTAATTCCGACAGACTTCAGAATTTCGTTCACTTCCTCATCTATCGCCACATTGTGCACAATCAAAACAGCCTTCATACTTATCCTTTTACCTGCGAAGCCCTAAAACCTTCAAACACACTGTAAAGAGTCGGCATCAAAACCAAGGTAATAATAGTCCCAACAAACAGCCCCCCAATAACCGTCACGGCAAACGGCACCCAAATTTCAGACCCCTCACCTCTTGAGAGAGCAAGAGGCATCATCGCCAGCATTGTAGTGGCGCTGGTACATATCACAGGTCGCATCCTGCTGCGTCCTCCTTCGACAATTGCCGAATAAACATCAAATCCTCGCCGCCGCAGTATCCCTATATAACTAATAAGAACAATCCCATCATTGACTACAATTCCGACAAGCATAATCATCGCAAGAAAACCAACAACACTCATCGCCAGCCCAGTCAGTGCTAATGCGATAATTACGCCGACAATACCAAAGGGTATCGAGAAGAAAATAACAAAGGGGTCCCTGAAGGATTCAAACTGCGAAGCCATTACCATGTAAACCAGAACCATTCCCAAACCCACCGCTATCAGCAACAGTCTGAACGCTTCCCTCTTTTCTTTTTCAGCACCTGCAACCTTATAACTAAAACCCAGCGGTGCGGGAATCTTATCAATCGCTTTTCTAACGTCATTGGCCACTGAGCCAAGGTCTCTTCCGGCGATCTGAGCGGAAACCGTAATATAACGTTCCTGGTCTTTTCGTTCAATCTTGGTCGGTCCCAGACCGTGTTCGACATCGGCAATATTAGCCAGGCTAATCTGCTCACCATCAGGCAAACCAATAGACGCATCCCGCAAGTCTTCGAGCCTGTCTCTATCCTGAGCCTGGAGTCGAACTTCTACATCATATTCATCTCCGCTTTCGCGGTATCTGGTTGCGGTAGTTCCTGCAAAAAAAGTCTCAATCTGCTTACCAATAGTCCTGACATCAAGCCCGAACTTAGATGCCTTTTCCCTGTCAATAATTACTTTAACCTCCGGCTTTTCTTCCTTTCGGCTGATCTGCACATCCTCGACGCCTTCAACCTTTTCCATTGCCGCCTTAACAGCCTCGGCGTACACCCTGGCTTCATCCATATCATGGCCGTAAAGTTCGACAGCCAGTTTCCCGCCGGCACCAAACATCATTGCTTCAAGCGGGTCCTCGGCACTATAGCGAATAGTAACTCCCGGTATCCTGCCTGTGATACTGCGAAGTCGTTTTATCAAGTCATTTGGCGAGGCGTCGCGCTGCTTTTTAGGTTTCAATCTGACATACAGGATACCTTTATAACTCTCCTCCTCCGTAGCATAGTGCGAACCGCCACCACCAAAGACACCCCAACGTATGAAACTGTGCTGCCTCTCCGGAACATCATTTTCCAATATAGTCTGCAACTGCTGTGCTACGACTCCGGTACGCTCATAACGCGTTCCGATGGGCAATTCATAATCTGCCGACAACCGATTCTGGTCCTGTTCAGGGAAAAATTCAGTGCCAATAAAACCGACAATCCCGATACTCCAGACAAAGAAAAGGGCACATGAAATAAAAACCGTTTTTCGATTCACCAGTGACCAGTCCAGAAACTTTATGTACAAGTTTTCGGTTTTCGTTAAAACTTTCTCACCCAGATTGAAAAACAAGTCCAATATTGACTTTGATGAGCCTGGATTGCGCACAACCAGAAATTTTGAACAGAGCATCGGAACAAGCATAAGAGCCGTAAACAGCGAAGCAACCAAAGCCATTGTAACAATGGCAGCGAATTGTCCGAATATGATAGCAGTAATACCGCCGACAAAGATAATGGGAGCAAAAATGGAAATTGTCGTCAGTGTTGAGGCAACAACAGCCACTCCTACTTCGTTGGCCCCAAAAATGGCACCTTCCTTCGGCCTCTGCCCTTTACTTCGATGTCGATTTATGTTGTCAACGACAACAATAGCGTTATCAACGACCAGCCCAACCGCAACGGCGACACTGGCCAGCGAATCGGTATTAATCGTATAATCGGCCAACCACATTAACAGAAAGGTAATAATCAGCGACGTGGGAATTGCGACAGCAACTATAATGGCAGCCCTAAGGTCTCTGAGGAAAAAAAGAAGCACCATAAAGACAAAAAACACAGCCCAAAAAACCGTATTTCGTAAATTGGCTACGGAGGCCAAAATAAAATCGGAATTATCGAAAACGATATTCGCTTTAACATCCGGCGGCAAATTCCCCTTTATCTGCTGAAGTTTCTCTATGACCGCCCGCGCTACATCGACGGTATTTTCCCCACTTTGCTTTTGAACAAAGACAGCCATTGCCTTTTGACGGTCCATTCTCACTTCATAGGTTTGTTCTTTGAAGAAATCTCTTACGTCGGCAATGTCTTTTAACTTTACAGGTATGCCGTTTCGCCGAGCAACAACAACTTCCGCAACCTCTTCCGGACTGGAAAATTCCTCAGGTGTTCGCAAGAGATAGTCCTTGTAACCGGTCTTTATGTTTCCGCCGGGAGTGCTGATGTTTTGAGCGGCAAGGGCTGAATTTACCTGCGCAATCGATAAATTCATAGCCGCCAGCCTGTCACGGTCGATATCAACGCGAACCTGGCGGACCAAACCACCACCTGCTGTAGCCGAAGCAACTCCTTTAACGCGTTTCATAGGGTCAACTATCTCGTCATCAACTATATCCTGCAGGTTCGGATAACTGTCCTCTGCCGTAATCGCAATAATCAAAATCGGCATCATTGAAAGGTCGAACTTGAAAATAACGGGATTTTCAGCTTCTTCGGGCAGTCGCTCCCTAATCATATCAATCTTTTCACGGACATCGTTGATACTTTCATCAATTTTCTCGCCCCACTCAAATCTCAACGTTACCGCCGACAATCCCTCTTTGGAGACTGAAATTACTTCATCAACTCCGGAGATGGTACTGAGTGTATCCTCCATCGGCTCAGTTATCAGTGTCTCCACTTCTTCCGGGCCTGCCCCCGTGTACGCAGTCATAACCGAAACAGACGGTATTTCCAGCTCCGGCATCAAGTCCAATCCCAGCATCGACATCGACACGAGACCTAAAACCACGATGGCGACAAATATCATCAAGGTGGTTACCGGCCTGTTTACGGATAATTGTGCAAGCTTCATTTGATATCCTCTATTCGTACAATCTCGACACTCATGCCGTCGGCCAAATAATTCATCCCATTAACGACAAGCGTCTGTCCTGCCTTGAGACCCTCTGTTATTTCATATTTGTCGGCCTGCTTTATACCAATCTCAACGAAACGCTTTCGGGCAACCGGTTCCACTTTCACGGGGTTGTCTGCCTCCGTTTCGCTGGAATCCACTACATATACGTAAGGCTTGTCAACCTTGCCGCCAAGAACAACATCTCGGGGTATAACAACCACATCATCTTTGCGTTTTGTAATTAAAGTCACCCTTGCAAACATGCCGGGTTTCATCAGCAATTCATCATTCTTGAGACGTATCTCAACCTGCATCGTGTGGGTAAGTGCATCAAGAGCCGGATAGATTGAATATACCTTATTATCAAACACTCTTTCCGGAAATGCGTCGACTCGGATTTTCACAGGCGTCCCGACGGTAACTGCGGCCCCATATTTTTCCGCAACAGCAACAATTACCTTCACCGTTTCCATATCGGCAACAGTAACAATCCGGTCGCCTGTCCTAATCATATTCCCCTGGTCAATATGTTTTGTGGTAATTATCCCATCAATGGGAGAGGTAATGGTTGATTCACGCAGATTTATTTGCGCAAGTTCCAAATTAGACTTGGCCAGCGCCAACCTTGCCGTCGCCAGTTCCGCTGCAGTTATTGCTTTGTCTCTGCTCTGCTCGGTAGATGAGCCGCCTTCAAATAAGGCAACGATACGCTTCTTTTCACGCTCCGCATCATTAAGCTCCACCTCGCCGGCTTTCACACTGGCCCCGGCAGCAGCCACCTGCGCCAGATAAACGTCATGGTCTATAACGGCAACCTGTTGTCCCTTTTTGACCGAGACACCCTCTTCAACAGGAATTAAATCACCAGCCTCCGAGAGAACGTGCAAAGACTCGATTCTTCCTGCCACTTTGGAAGCTACATCGACAACATGGTTGGCCTTTATCCAGCCGGTCATCTCTATCGTTTCCTCTATCGGGCCGGTGCTTACAGTTTCAATCTCGACCGGAACAATTTTCTTCTTCTCTGTAATTCCCGCGGACTTGCGCATATACCCAAACCAAAAGGTAATAAGAACCAATACCACCGCTGCTATCCAATATATAATCCTTCTAACATTTTTCATTTTGTCCGCTCCAGTTCTACCTTAACAAATGCCGTTGAAGCCTTTTCTTCGGCAATGCTTGATTCGTCATTCTCCGCCTGGACTTTGGGTTCAGCAGCTTCGAACGCGGCCAGGGTCCCCATCGCTTTCTGCAAATCCAATTTGGCAATTATGTGCGAGTATATAGCCTGGTAATAGTATACCTTTGCTGTCGTCAAAGCAGCCTGAGCGTCAATCATCTCAACCTGCGTATTTGTGCCTTGTCTATAACCGACTTCTGCCAGCCTCAATCCTTCCTCCGCGCGAGTTCGATTTAATCGCTGCGATTCGACAAACTCCTTCGCATTCTCGATACTCAATTGCGCCTTGGTCAATTCAAACAAAGCGGTCTCTTCAGCATCGATTAAATCTATCTGGGCCTGTTTCAGCCGCGCTTTTTGTGTGATAATCTCACCTTCACGAGACAAGCCGTCAAATATGGGCAGTGTCCCGGTAAGGCCGGCCTCCCAAGCCTTGCCCCATTCAACCATTGTCCTGTTATGCGGGTCAGGCTCCGACCAGGTATTGGCATAATAGCCACTGACAGTCGGCCAATATCGACTCCGGGCAATGTTAAGCAATTCCTTCTGCAACTTTATGTCAAACTGGCGGCCAAATAAATCCGGACGATTGCGATAAGCAGCTTCAACGGCCTTGTCCATTTCTATTTCCAAAGGAATATAAGTCAGCTCGGTCGAAAGCTTAAAGTCACTATCCTGTGAAACACCCATCGCCTTAAGCAGCCTGGCTTTTGCGACATTGATGGCATTTTTGTTTTGTATCAATTCAGCCTGGAAGTTTGATAATTCCACTTCAGCCCGTAAAACATCGAATTCAGAAGCAACACCGCCCTGCCTTTTTTGTTTAACACTATCAAGATGGGCCTGAGCAGAGCGAACAGCATCGGCACTGATTTGACTGAGGTGCTGATTAAGCAGCACATCGTAATAGGCATGAGTCGCTGTATAAATCAAGTCCTGAACCGCCGCTCGAACGGTCTCGTCGGCGAGGAGGGAAAACAATTTTCCGGCGTTCAGCTTCGCCCTTATCGCCCCACCGGCAAAGACCGGCTGAGTAACCCTAAGACCTACGCTATAGTTGTCCACGTCACCAAATGTTATTGGCCCTAAAGACGCAACTTTGTCGAGTCGAGTGTACTGGCCCGAAAAACCTACAGCGGGCAAAATTGCCGAATAGGATTTCAACTGTTCTCCACGGGCAATTTCCTTTTCCTGTAAGACGCGCTGCAAAACCTTATTGTTGCTTAAAGCAAGCCTTAAACAATCCTCGATATTTAAGTTGCCGCTTATATACGTCTGAGTCCGCTCCTCGCCCTGTTTGCGATTCTTCCATTGCCGGTACGCAGCCTTTCTGGATAGACTAACATCTTCATAAAATTGCTCACTGCTGACACAGCCGGCCAGCAGCAGCGCTGCCATCACTCCAAAGCTAAACCGAATGACTTTTTGTCTGGTTATATTCATATCTTCAGCCCATTAAAGTTAGCAGGTCATAATGGCACAACCAACATTAGTGCCAATCGACCTGTCATTGCATATTTCCTTCGGCACAAGCGCGAATCCCGGCGGCGGAAAATTTGACAATGTTGTCAACCGCCTCACTTAGGTCGAAAGCCGACATTTCCACTAATTCGGTCTTGTCAAACATAGATTTTACATGTGCAACATGCATTAATTGGCCTTCGAGTAAAACTATTAAAAGCGGAATCCTCGACTCTTCCAGGCCCGGACAGGTCTTTAACAAGGCTCCCTGCACTGCTCCCATAGTAGGCTTGATGACTTCATCAACGAACATATTAACAGGTAAGCGTTGGTCGATCATCTCACGGGCCATAAGGTTCATAAACCGACGGGACCTTTTTTCATCCCTGAACGGCCCAATAAATGCGTTTGCGAACGACCTTAGCAGGTCCTCCAAAGACGGCTTGCCGCCACTTTCATACATCACTTTTTCAATGCTTTGCAGACGGGAATCGCGCATTTGTTTTAAGTGCCGTCGCCAAACCTCAGTGTACAGCTTGTCTTTGCCGCCAAAATAGTAGTTAATAGCCGCTACATTGCAGCCAGCAGCAGATGCAATATCGCGTACACTCGCGCCTTCAAAACCTTGCTCGGAGAAAAGCTGTTCAGCGGAATCAAGCAATCTGTCCTGAACAGATTTATCGGAACCGGAATTTCCTTGTTTTTCACCTGAAATCGCCATTTTAGGCTCCCAAACAATCGTTTCATACGATAGTTTAAAACATTTGTTTGGGCATTTCAAGTCATTTTCTAATTTTTTTCAAAATTTTTGGTAAGTTCGACTTCTCGATTTTAGCTTCGGTTTGCTATATTTTCTCCGAAAAACGAACAAGGGAGACAGTCATTGAAGGCTAATAACCCAAGACCAATGGCGGATGGAAAACGAAAGAGGTATAATCCCAGAATAAATCAAGAGACTAAACATAATGCCCCAAGGAGCTAAAGACTAAAAAAGACCCGGTAAACATCTACATGGGATGAAATATAAATTTTTCGGAGGGTTTTACTTGGCTGAGTGAGAGAATAAGTATATAATCTGGTTTGTTTTAGACGATTTGTCTTAGTATGTTAAGAGGGTGTTAGAAAAATTTCGGGAATCAAGGAATCATGTTGAATAATGGAGGTTCATAAAATGGCTTGGAATTCAGACGATAAGAAAACCGAGACAAAAAGAACGGGGCCGGGTAAAGTTGTGGAGGTTCGAGGCCCAGGTAAAGACGTGGCTGGGGTTAAATCAGACAGAGACCTCGGCGGTGGTATGGAAATGTTAGAGATGGATTTCCTGCTGAGCGTTGTTGAGAATACCAAAGGCGATGATAAAAACGACGTAACTATGCGCAAACTCGTTTTTAATGAGTTGATTCGCAGGGAAGAAGTGGACGCGATAGACAGCAATTCGCTGAAGGTTTACACTGTTGATGAGGACCATCTCTACGGTAAAAATATCCAGTGCGAGGCAATGAAGAAGCTGACAGAAAGAACGACTCGCAAAAGCTAAGAAAGTGACAGAGCAAGGAGGCTCAACAGCATCTTGATTTTGGCAGAGTTTTCAAGTTCTTGCAGAACGCCAAGGGCCTTGGTTTGACTGATTCGACCACAGGTACATTCCAAGCTCAAAATCCGGTTTACAAGGAACTATGAACAGTTCTTTAGCGGAAATAATTCTGGCCGCCAACAACAATATGGACGAGGAGGGCACTTTCTGGATAAAATTACTTGTGCTTATCATTCTGGGGGTCGTTGTTGGGATTGGCAGCCTTATCAAAACAAGGGCCAAAAGGTTAAAAGCACAGGAGCAACACCGGCCTGAAGGCGCCATCAGGTCAGCCAGTCAGCGCAAAAGGCAAATCGAAGCTTTCAAAGAGCTGAAAGACAAGTACGTCGAAAAATTCTTAAAAACAGAGCAGCCAAAAACTATCATCAAAGAACCAACGTTCGATTTCGAAGCTGCTGAGACCCCAGGCGGCAGGAAGCAGATTAGAAAGACAGAGAAAAAGGATTTGGCCGGCGGTATGGAAATATTAGAGCTGGATTTCCTGTTGAGCATAGTTGAGAAGACGAAAGGTAAAAATAAAAAGGATGTGACGATGCGGAAGCTCGCTTTTAATGAGCTGATTCGCAGAGAACAAGTTGCTGCCGTAGACAGCAAAGCACTCAATTTCTACACGATTAACAAGGGCAACATTTACGAGAAAAATATCCAGTGCGCGGCGATGAAGGCAATGGCAGAAAGAACCAAATCTCAGGCAGAACATAGTGTGAGCTGAGTTAGCGATTGCGGTTCTCGGCTTGTGGCGGACTTCGAGGGCTGCTCTTCCCACAGTGGCATAAAAGTCTGGCCAAAACAGTATTTCTGATTTACTATTAGTATATGGATAAAGGACTTTTCAGCTTATCAGGTAAAACGGCCTTAGTTACCGGGGGCAGCAGAGGTATCGGGCTTGCAGTTGCAAAAGCGATGGCAAGGCACGGGGCGGAAATTGCGATAATAGCTCGTAACGAGAGCCGGCTTCAGGCGGCCAAGGAGCAAATTCAGGAATGCAGCGGTAATAAGGTGTGGATTTTCTCATTCGACCTGGGAAACACAAAGGGAATTGAGAAGCTTTTCGAGAACATAATATCCGAAACTCAAGAGATAGATATTCTGGTCAACTGTGCCGGGACGACAGCACGAGGGGCGGCTGAAGATGTAGAACTGGAGACGTGGAACCGGATTGTCGAAGTGAATATGACCGCTGTGTTTGCGGTTTCGCAGGCGTTTTGCCGGCACCGAAAGCAGGTCTGTAAAAGCGGTAAGATTATCAATATCGGCTCGCTGATGTGTCACGGGGCCCGGCCTACGACAACAGCATACGCAGCCAGTAAAGGCGGTTTGCTGATGGTGACACGGTCTCTGGCTGTGGAGTGGGCAAAATACCATATCAATGTCAACGCTATTGGGCCGGGCTTCATCGCTACGGACCTCACCGCAAAACTTCAGGCCGACAAAGATTTTAACAAATGGGTGCTTTCAAGAACACCAATTGAGAGGTGGGGACAACCTGAAGATATCGCCGGCACGGCGGTCTTCCTTGCATCAAGCGCCAGCGACTTTGTGACCGGGCAGATACTGTACGTTGACGGGGGGTGGGTTGCTGCGTTATAAAGAGCACTCAATAAATTGAGCGAAAAATACTGCCATGCGAAGAGAAGGGTGATTTATTGCGGGTGTTTTTGTTCCAGGAAGGCCTCAAGGATTTCCGCGGCGGCGACGGCATCGAGACGTTTTTTCTTCTTTCCTCTTGTAAAATCGGCTGCAGCAAGCTTTTCCTCGGCGCTGAAAGTGCTCAACCGCTCATCCTGGAAGTACAGCGGGATGTCGATATGAGCTTTTAATCGGTCCGCGAATTTGAAGACGAGCTTTACCTGTGGGCCCTGCGAGTCATCCATATTCAAAGGCAGGCCAAGCACAATGGCTTCTATATTTTCGGCATCGACTATATCCTTAATCTTTCTCAGCAACTCTTTTTGGCCGTGGATTACTTTGAGCGGAGAAACAATTGTTTCCTCGGCATCACAGATTGCCAGTCCCGTGCGTTTATTTCCATAATCTATTGCCAAATATCTCATTTTTCGTTTTGCGTATCTACCCGAAAGAGACCAACCTATCAGTATCGTGTCGCTCGCTTTTAATCAGAGAAACTTTTCGCCGTGATGCCGGTTTATCAACTCAAGCAGCTCCTTTAGTCTGTGAGTCTGGTCAAGATGACAAATGAGTGTTGCGTCAGGGCTATGGGCTACGACAATATTTTCCAGGCCAATAGCGGCGATTAGATGACCTTTATCTTCGGTGATAAAGATGGAGTTTTTACAATCAAGCAGCTCGCTGGAGCCGGCGACAACGATGTTATTATCCTTATCTGAACTGATAATGTCGGGGAGAGCAGCGAAAGAGCCCATGTCGAGCCAGCGACAGTCCAACTTTATGGCGTAAACCTGCTCGGCCTTTTCCATAACGGCGTAATCGATGCTGATTTTGGGTAATTTTATGTACCACTCCTGGAGGGATTTTTGCTGATTCGGGCCGTCCCAATCTGTTTGAATTTTCCTGAGCGGTTCAGTCGCTTCGGGCAGGAACTTTTCCAGATTGGCCAGGATTGTTTTTGCTTTCCAGACGAACATACCGGAGTTCCAAAAATATTGGCCGGCATCGAAATATTGTTTTGCGGTTTTTTCGTCCGGCTTTTCCTTGAACGCATCGACCTCATATATTTCGTTTTTACAGTCGGGGTATTTTTTGGCATCAGCACACTTTATATAACCAAGCTGGGTACTCGGGAAGGTGGGCTGGATTCCAAAAGTGACCATATTGGCCGGATTGTTATTCACAAAGGCAATCGCATCTTTTAGAGCCTGCTGAAAAACATCAGCAGGCTCTATTACCTGGTCAGCTGTAAGTACAGCAATCGTTGCATCGGGGTCATATTTGGTCAGGATAGCGGCAGCCAAACCTATAGTCCCGGCGGTATCTCTCATTGCGGGCTCAGCAATGACGTTATTAAAGGGCAATTCGGGCAGGTTTTCACGGACGAGGTCTGCGTAGCCGGCGTTCGTGAGAATTATTATGTTTCTCGCATCAAATATGGGTGAAAGTCGCTCAAAACAACACCGAAGCAGCGTTTGCCCGTCGAGCAGTTTCAAGACCTGTTTGGGTCGTTTTTCCCGGCTTAAGGGCCATAATCTTTTACCGGAGCCCCCTGCCATTATTACTGCATAGTCCATCGCCAGAGCCCTTAAACTACCAAACAATCAGATACGAGACATTCTATCAAACCATGTAGTTTTTATCAATTTCTGTTTTTGAACGAATATCCTTTGCCTACTCTTTATATTTATAACCGGTTTTTTAATCGCCCTGCTTATCTTATGAAGATAAAGTATAGAAGTAATCGTCATCAAAGGAAGTTTTTAATTGACATGGTTAATTTTTTTATTTTAATACGGCAGTTGCCTAAAGCCCAGGCTGAAGTAAGTTTAAATGGAAAAAACCGAGTTCTATGAATTAAGTTGAAGATTATGACGGAAAAAATTGAGACACTGAACTATTATGTAAAAAAGGCGCTGGACTTCTTTGAAGAGAATAAAAATCCTACGTTCGAACTTCCGAAAAGCACCAACACCCTTGTGGTGGGAAGCCAGACCGGGTTGTTGGCAGGCAGGATTATATATCGCTTTGCGGACAGGAGTTTCTCTCATGCAAAGGAAGTTCTGGCACAATCTGAAATAGACGCAAAGAAAAATATACTCGAGGATGTTACGATTGTCTCTGCCACCGGATCGCGACAAGTAGTGCCTATCGCCCGCTATGCTTTGGATTTGGATAAAAAGCTGCGGGTTAATGCAATATTATGTAATGATAAATCAGAGCTCGTGGAGGAATTCGGCGACAGGATAAACGCAAAATTTATTTCAGCGTTACAAGAGCCCCCAACTATCAACACATCCACCTATGGTTCGATGATTCAGGCAGTAACGAATGAAAACTTGTCAGAAATAAGGCAAGTGGTTGAATCACTGGAAGAACCCGAAGGCGGGTATGGTCAATTCAAAGCATTCTCCGTCATATTCACAGACAGCATGCCCGAGGTCGCAGAGATGGTCGACTGGAAACTAAGAGGAGAAAATATTGGAAGATGTATAGGCTCTATGTCCACACATCTTACGAACTACATGCATGGGGCTGCGATTAATGACGCCAATAAAGAACTTTATATTGCCTTAGGCTTAAGCAAAGAAGAAAAAGAGGTCTTTGAACAAATGCTAGAGCCTATTCCCACAGAAAGGAAGTATTATATTGATGTCCCGGACGACTTTGGTCCTCTGGGCTTTATGATGCTGGGATATTCGGTTGTTGGCCAGATTCAAAAAAATTACCCTGGTTTCCAAAAGAATATCGGCGATTATAAGCAAAGAGCGAAAATATGGAAATGGCTATCACCTCTGAGCACCCAAAAGTAGGCATGGCCGCGCTCTCCATCGGCTATGTCTGTCAGGACCCACTGAGCCAATTTGTCATCGTTTGACTCTGTAAGCTGCATGTAAAGCTAAACCACTTCGTACCAGCCCGCGACAAACACACACCTTCGTCGTCAGATGTGTACAACCTTGATACCGGCGAGCTGGCAGTATGCCTTGAAAGGCAGCTCCAGGTTTCCATATATAAACAACTGGTGGAAACCCTTGGTGTCGCGTGCGTCAGCCACATCGTCCAGTTCAATCTCGACAGAAGTTCGGCAGCCGCCGGCAGGCGGCGTATCAATGTTGCGAAGGACACGACCTGTGCCGAGAATGATAGTCTCCGGGCCCTGGAATTTCATAATGGTAATCTTCTGGCCTTCGCGCCAGAGTACCTGCATTGCAACTCCGATATTGGACTCAGAGTGCGTGCGCAGGATGAAAGGCGCTGGCGGCTTGTCAAAACCATCGAGCCTGGTGGCGCAGGTGCAGTGGGCGCCCATCAGGGTGTTTTTGACAGTATTGGGCGCAGGGTCCTGCATAAAGCCGGGTCGGTTGAAGAGAAGGTCCGTCAGCCGGGTGGAGATAGCAGCGTTCCAGTCGGCCTCGCAGGTGCCAAGCCCACCCTCATCGCGCAAGCGTGAAAAAGCCATGCAGGGCGGCTGAATCTGGCGGCTGCTAACGGGGCCAAGGCAATCCATCGAGAAGCCCTGGCAGTTCTCGGCAGCCATAAGACGACGGCAGACGACGTAGTTCTTCGCAGCGTCGAGGATGTCTTGCTTTTTAGGCTCGACAATCTTCTTAGCGTTCCTGGCATAGTAGTCGGTCATGGCTCGCACCTCATCGGTCAACTGAACCTTCTTGAACTCATCAAGGAAGCGTTTGCCGGGGATGTAGTGCAGGGTCGTGCCGATGACGTCGAGGGGACGGTCCTCGGTCTTGTTGCCTGCGACGATGCAGATGCGTGTGTTCTTCATCTTGTAGATGGTGCTGAGCATTTTCAGGCCAAAGCTAAGCCAGTCGAGGTCCTGGGTTGCAGCAACAAAGACACCGGGGATATTGCGGGTTGCCTGGAGGTCGCCGGTGAAAGAAGTTCCCATTGGGCTGAAAACAATCGTCGGAATATTGCCGCGATTCTTGGCAATGTTGTTGGTTTTGCTCCAAGAGCTGAAGCCTGTATGGTGGAGGCACATGCTGATAACTATTAGCCCATCCGGGGGTGTGTTTTTGACTTCCTCGAGGAGTGCGCTGACGAGCTCATCAGTATGTAGAGGCTCTTTGGTTACCTGCAGGTTGACGCCAAATTTTTCGGCGGCTTCGTTGAGTATTTCTGTGTATTGTTTCTGACGTGCTTTGATGTCGTATTGGGCGCCAGGCCAGCCCATCCAGTATTTGTCAACGTTCGGGCGAATAAACACAGCACGGACACGCGGCTTTTTGGCAGACCCGGACTCGGCAGCAAACAGCGATGAGGTGAAGTCGAGCAGGCCCATCTTCGTAGCCGCGGCCAGGGCGCCCGTGGCTGCCAGGAAGCTGCGGCGATTCAGCGAGAGGGGACAACCGGATTTGGTACTGGTTTTACTATTCTGCATTGTGAATCCTCCTTAAATGTAAACTGTTCTGTGAAATACATAACTGTCTTAAAAACAATGTCTTATGACCATTATTCCAAATCCACGTCCGGGTAAATGACCGGAGCTATCAATCGCCTTTGCATTATAACCTGCCAAGGTTCATAGGCAATCCAAAATTTTGCGGCGAGACGATATCTGCTCAATCACTTTGCATCTAAAACCAGAGACGTTTTACTTTTTGCGCATCACCCTCAACCCAACCGGACATCAACCGTACCCTTCGTACTCTTATCAAACGAGAAGGTGCCGGTCAGTTGGCGGCCGGCAATGCGTGCGGTGACTTTGTATTGACCGAGGAAGCCTCGGAAGCGTGCTCTACCTTCGGCTGCAAGCGTTACTTTGGTATTCGTCCACCATTTATCCTTTATGAGGCTTTGCAATTTCTCATAAGCGGGCTTGGGCGTCATATCTTTGCGGAGGAATCCGGCCGGTGCTCGCTGCCATGCGCCCTGGTCGGTGAAGTCCCACCAAGTGATAGCTTCGACGGCAGGATGCGAAAAGAGAACCGTATAGAACTCTTGCACTTTCTCGGTCTGAAGTTTCTCGCCCTCCGGTGTGGTGTTCCAGCCCTGGTCTTTTCTGGGGCCGGAAACGATTGTAGTCTCGGTGAAATGAAGCGGCTTTCCGAATTTCGCAAATCGCTGGCAGACTTCCCATGCGTTTTTGACCGGCCAGCAGCCTCCGTGCATGTGCGACTGGATGCCGATGACATCATAAAGCGGTTTGCCATCATCATCGACGAGCTTGGAAATGACATTGTCGGGATAAGCCGAGTCGGTTCGATAGTCGTTGATGAGAAGCGTAGCGTTGGGGTTGGCCTTGCGTGCTGTTTTGAATGCCTGGCAGACGTATGCTCCGACTCCCATTCTTCGAATGGCCTCTGTCAATTTCGGAACATTTTCTTTGGCATGAGGCCGGTTGTAGTGCGTGGCCTCGTTGACGACGTCCCAGATATCGATATCGCCTTTGAACCGGCTAACGCAACGCTCGATTCGTTTGAACTGAAGCTTCATCGCTTCTTCGGGCTCGTCGGGCAGCCATTTCTGCTCACCCCAATTCCAGGCGAGGGGGTGGCCCTTGGTAGTTACATTGTTGGCTTTGCACCAGCGAACAATCTCATCAGTACGGGCATCATCGGGTTTGCCCTGCTGTCGTTCGTAATTCCACCAATAGAAAGGTAAGGTTGCGAAATTTAGCATCGCAGCGAAGTGTTTCTCGTATGCGGCGTTGTTCTCGGGTGTTCTGCACCGTTTTAACTTGAAGATGTTGCATCCGAAGAGGAATTTGTGTCGGGTCTGGCTGATGTCCACGGCCGAGGAAGCATTAAGGGGCTTGCCGTCTGGGCCAAGAAGCCTCAAATCCACATCGGCCTTGCGGTGCTTTTCAATGCGGGCATCAGCCCCGTCGAGAATTTGTTCTGCGGACCCCTGCTCGGCGGAAAGTATAGACGGGGATATTGCCAGCGAGGCGGCGCCCAAACCTGCGGCTTTTAGAAAATCACGGCGATTCATAATGTCCTCCTTTCAAATGAGTTTTGAAAAGCCTAATGTCAATTGACAGCATTTTACCAAAGTCCTTTTTACCACTCAATACCTAAAACAAAAGGCACAACCTGATCCCGGCTGTGCCTTTAGCCTCAAAATAACCACCCTCAATGCTTTTGACTCAAGAACATCATGAAAAAACTTTACTCAGATATATTTGTCATATGGTCAAGCCAATGCACTTTTTCCTGTCACTTCATCTATCAATTCAATGTCCTTAAATCTGCAAAAATACTGAAGCTCCCTGGCGATATTTCCATAGCATGTAACACGGTGCAATCCATGTGACCAGTTTTTCCATAAGTTTGTCACATCGCCGTCCACCTTAACGGCAATCTTGGTACGACAGCCCCTGTCATGCTCAAGTGAGACCGGCGTATCAATAATCTGGCCTGTGAAATAGAGCAAGAGGTCTGTTCCAATGAGTTTGGCCTGCGTTACTTTTTGTCCAAGCCGCATTTTCACCTGTGGGACGACGCCTTCTCGGCGTTCCATAACGGTGCGTAACTTGTACGGAGCGGCCGGCCCATCGGGGCCGTCCATTTTTGTTGTTCCCATGCAGTGAGCGAGAATTATGCTGTTATTTGATTCATCCACCGTAGGGTCGCTGATAAAGCCGGGCCTTCCAACCAAACCCTGGTAAATAATGTACGTCATTGCGGACTGCAGGTCCGATTCGCAAATGCCGCCCAGGCCCATGTTATTCAATCTGGTAAAACCTACACAGGGATAGGCATAAGACTGGCAAAGTGGACGGAACATAGTACCATAACAATCAACAGTCATAACGGTCGCATTTTCATCTTCTAACAACTTTTCAAGAGCCAGTGCCATTTTGCAGGATTTGAATATGTTTTCTCTGGAAGGCTCCACAACCTTCTCAGCCCCTTTGATCCATCTTCGCGTCTCAGCTTCGGCCTTGTTATTGTCAATGGCTTTATAGGTATCAACGACGCGCTGGAGGCCTATCTGTTTTATCTCCGTTCCAAACTTATCTTTCACACTGTTAGCATACGCATCAAAAGAACTCGTGGTGACATTAAGTATCTTTGCCTCTCTTAGATGATGAATAGCACGGAAAGGTCTTATGGCGGCGGCCAGTTGGTTATAATCCTTTGTGAGCATACATTCCATTTTAGCTCCCAGGGGCTGCTTGCGCAGTCCGCCAAAGCCGACCCATTGATGCCCGGAATACGGAACGGCAAAAACCATTGTGGGCTTTTGTGCTTTGAGAATTTCCTGGACAACACCGCCCGTCCTCATCGTCAGATGTATTACCAGGATGCCGTCCACATCCTGTAATTTATCTTTGAATGGAGCCACTTCGGCAGGCGAGCCGACTAATTTATTTACAACGAATTCGACATCGGACAATTCGTCTTTCAATTTCGCAAACTCCGATTCGTAAAACCGGACTTCCTTTTTCAAATCCAGGCTGGGTTTGGGCCAATAGTCATTGCCGGCTGTACCCATATATATCCTGGCCACTTTCACCTTTGACCTCCTGCAGCCCGGGCTTATAAGCTTTGTCGTCATCGGTGCGGGCGCAACCACCTGCTGCTGACAGCCGATACCGGCAAGGCACAAGGCACATCCCCCTGCTGTTAACTGAATGAACTCTCTTCGATTCATTTCATTTTCCATCGCAATCTCCTACTTTTAATTAAGCATTTTATAAAAAACATAAACCAACAGAAAATAACACCTTACGAACATTATTCTATTCGATTTTCCTCTTGTTTCTGCACAGGCCAGAAAACCCGGTCACCGCCCTGCGAATATTTGCCCCATTTGCCGTGCACGCCGCCATCATCATCAAAATCTCCGCCCAGACTGTAAAGCATAAAGTCACTGCCCTGCCGCCTGTACACCAGGGGACCATCACTATATGGGTCCATCGGCAACTGCTTAAGATACCCGGCAGAGATAAGCTGGTCAAGATTTTCCGGCAATTTGTTTTTCTCAGCTTTATATCGCAAAATGGCAAACGTTGTTACCAACGCATCGGCTGAAACTCGACAACGGAAAGAAATTTCTATCGTTCTGAGTTCGGTTCCTGCAAGAATGTCGACAAAGGGATTATCCTTGGTCATCTCTTTTATAACTTCTTCCGGAATTTCGCCTTCTTCACGCAGGCTGGCAGGCGGTTTATCCTTAATATTATCATAGTATTCAAAAATCTTGTCAACAAGTTCGGTAGTCTCTTTCCTTCGGAGTTTTTCCCAGTCACTTTTTTTGCCTTCTGTATAATCAGAAAACAGCAACTTCAAAGCATCCGGCGGAATTACAATTTGCTCGATACAAGCTTTTGGTATGTAACCGTCACCCTTGCCATCATCGGTAAATGTCATCTGTATACTATCATAAGCAGCTAACTTTTCGGATGTGAAATCAATAACAAAACTATGCTTGCTGAAAAGTTCGGCGAATTCCTGCTGGTAATATCTTAACAAGTTCGGATCAGGTGTTGTCTCATCGTGAATTTGGAAACAAGAGTCAAAAGCCAGTTGGCTAACAGCCATTCCGACTAACTGCTCAACTAAAGTTTTGCGACCTGTAAAATGCCTGCCAAATCTATAGCACACCAACAGATCTGAAAAAGCTGCCTTGAGATTACCCTCCCGTGCATTTAACTTTGATCGTACGCAAGTCACATATGACAAATTTCTCGCTTTATTAAGATTGGATAGGCCAACAGTAAAAATTGACTTCCCTTTATAACCGGGCCAATAGTACGGCCTTTGAGTGCCCAACTCTATTTGTTCAAGTGCAGCGCTGTTGAAAGATATCCAATTTTGAAGAATAATCTGCTTTTCCTCGGGCAAATTCGCCAGCCAGGCTTTGATATCTGAGTTACTCAGTTGCTCAGGCTTATCTACAGAAAGCTCAAATGCCTTTCTGTAATGGACAGCAGCATTATCATTTGGGTCATAATTGGAGGGCTTAGAAAGTTCGACAAATTGCGCCACGTAATCAGTTTTGATATTTATTTTTTTTAACTCAACCCAATCGTACCAAAGTCCAATACAAAAAAGTGAATTTATAATAACATGTGTAATAATAATGGGTAGCAGGGTTTTCTTTCTATGCCGCCACAAACCAAAAATCAAACCATACACAAGAAGTAAAAAGAAGCCTCCGATGGGTCTAAAATGTAATGCGGAAAACGCAATCGCTTGTGCAAATAAGGCTGTCCAGGGACCAAAAAGCTTTGAAAGACGGACCTGCACATATCCCCGCCATAAAATTTCCTCCGCGATAGGGCTTATAAAGGCGATGCGAAAGGTATGGACGCTAAGAAACATAGCGCTGCTACTAAAGAATATCACAGAACCTTTGTAGTTGACCGGTATACTCAGTTTTTTCATCAACCAATACAAAATTAACACGATCAGGTACAATAGGAAGCCCCAGAGAATATCGGAGCGAGGCTTTTGTATCCAGGTTATGTCAAAACCTGCCAACTTCGGGCTGGCCTTTGCAGCAACGATGGGAGAAATTATCATTAATAGCGCCGACAAGAGTGGGGCTAAAAGCAAAATTAAGTCGTTCTTGCTGAAACCTTCGCCCACGAACACATAACGAAAAATTACCAAAGGCAGGTATGAAATAACGATGATACTTACAAGAATTACAAGAGTATATAACTTTTGCGCACCTACTAAATTACTGGGATGTTCATTATCTACCAAGTTCTCTGATAATGGGGCATTCATCTTGTAGAAGCCTTACTCTCCGGCGGCTCCAGGCATTTAGAACTACCAACCATTTAACGATTTTACACTTTTGAAAGGTTTGCATATTTTAACATCAGAGACTTTGTTCGTCCAGAGCTAAATTCGACCTCGACGATGCTGTTTTCGCCCATATCCACGAAGTTTTTGACGATTCCACGGCCGAAAGTTTTGTGGCGGACAAGCTGGCCCTTTTTGAATTTAGAATTTTGAATTGAGAATGAAGAATTTGGAATTTCTGTTTGCTCGGTATCATCATCAAAATCCTGATCATCATCAGTCTGGTCGGTGAATTCGGGGCCGAGCTCGTATAGAAACTGGGAGGGAATTGTTCTAAGCTGCTGGCCTCGTATCGTTCGATACTGGGCATGACTTATATGAAGCTGGGCTTTGGCACGCGTTATGCCGACAAATAATAGCCTGCGTTCCTCTTCCAGCTCATTGAGGTCATCGTTAGCAGTGCTCCTTTCGTGCGGCAGCAGGCCGTGTTCGACACCGACAATAAAGACCGTTTCGAACTCAAGGCCCTTTGCGGCGTGCAGGGTCATCAGGGCGACACGGCCGGCAGCGGCGTCATAGGCATCAGTATCACTGAAGAGCGCTATCTGCTGGAGATAATCGAGCAGCAAGGGCTGCTCTGTGAACTGGTCGTACTGAGATGCGGCATTTATCAACTCGTTGATATTTTCGAGTGCGTCTTCACCCTGGTCGCCCTGGTCTTTAAGCGATTTTTCCAGTCCCGACTCGACCAGGACACGCTGAGCAAGAGGCGCGACCTCACCGGCGATATCCTTCTTGAACTGCTCGAGCATACTGACAAATACGGCCAGCTTTGCTTTTGCCGCTTTAGGAAGAGATTCAATATGCTCTGCTTGGCTTAGGGCCTCAAAGAAAGAAATGTTATTTTGGACGGCATGGACGCGCACCCTGTCAATGGTGGTCTTTCCTATGCCGCGGGCAGGTGTGTTGATTATGCGTAATAGCGCAATCTCATCATCAGGATTGACAAGGACTTTCAAATAAGCGAGCAGGTCGCGGATTTCCTTCCTGTTGTAGAATTCCACGCCTCGAACTATCTGGTATATTATCTTACTGCGGATAAACGCCTCTTCGAGCGCTCGGCTCTGGGCATTAACACGATAAAATACGGCAATATCGTTTAGAGACACGCCCTGTTCGGTCATCCGTTTTATCTGCCGAACAACACCCTGGGCCTCGTCATTTTCATCCTCGAAAACAGAAACGGTAATATCCTGGCCGCGAGGTCTGGTGGGGATAAGCATTTTTTGCTTGCGGTTTCGGTTTTTAGCAATCAGATTATCCGCAACTTCGAGGATATTTGGAGTGCTGCGGAAATTTTCTTCGAGTTTGACAACAGTAGCATCCGGCCAATCTTTTTCAAAGGCCAATATGTTGCGGATGTCGGCGCCGCGCCAGCGGTAGATGGACTGGTCGGGGTCACCGGTTGCGCAAATATTTTTGTGCTCAGTAACAAAAGCCTTGGCGATTTTATACTGGGCGTGATTGGTGTCCTGATATTCATCGATGAGCAGGAACTTGAAACGATTTGAAAGCTCGGCGCACACATCGGGACAGTCCCGGAGCAAAAAAGCGGTCTTGGCCAGCAAGTCATCGAAATCCAGGGCGTTGTGCTCGGCTAAGATTTTTTGGTAACGGTCATAAATCCGGGCTAAATTTTTAGTAAAATAATCGTCGGCCTGTGCTTTGAAGGCGTCCACATCTATCAGGTTATTTTTGAGGCGGGTAGAAACGGCATCAAGCATTCGGGCAGGCGGGAAATTTGTCGTATCCAGGTCGCAATCTTTGACAGCCTGCTTGATACATCTGGCCTGGTCGGAGTCGTTATAGATACTAAAGTTTGGCTTTATGCCGGCCCGGTCTGCGTACCGGCGCAGGATTCTAACGCAAAGAGAGTGGAATGTGCTGATATGCGAACCCGGGACAGTGCCCAGAGCCTTTGTCCTTTGGCGCATCTCGTCGGCTGCTTTGTTGGTAAAAGTTATCGCACAAATACTGTACGGGCTTACGCCCGAATCAATCAGGGCTGCGATTCGATATGTGATGACGGCTGTTTTTCCGCTGCCGGGGCCGGCGATGACAAGCAAGGGACCTTCAACGTGGTAGACTGCTTTTCTCTGGGAAGGGGTTAGTGGAATTTTGAATTTTGAACTTTGACTTTTCAATTGTTACTCTATGTAGTCGGCAGCCTCTGCAGTCAATACTAAACGTTATTTTAAACCAGGTTATCAACCTTTCTGTTGTTGCTGTTGTGCCTGCTTGATTAATTTTCCTTCCTCCTGTCCCAATTCCCTGAAGAGGTCGGGCCTTTCAACTTTTATACGTCCGAGCAGATTCCTTTTTAAGTTAGGCGGATACTGCCAGTCGTCCAGGAAATCTCGAAGTGCCAGGTATCTTAACACGGGCATCTCCGGCAGGTCAATCCTTGTCGTATCAGGGAATTTTGCCAGGTAATGCTGACGGACCTCTTCGGCCATTTTTTCCCTGCCGAAAGCCTCATCGTCATCGCGCATCGCATATCGAAAGTATGCTTCCCGCAGAAGCATTTGAATAATTTCTCTGGCATTATCAATACCAAGACTTTCAAGCTCCTCGATTATTCTATTCCTGGCATAAATCTCAAGCGGAACATTAAATTCCACCAACGGATAAAGCTGCCTCAATTGTTTATAAATTCTCTGCGCTTCTCGTCTATGCGGGTCTTCGGGGCTTGAGCCTGCCTGATAGAATGAAAGCACAGCGTTTTTCAGCATATTTCGGTGACCGTTCTGCAGAGAAACAAAGGTGCTATCCTTCAAAACCCTGTATTTGTCAAGGACCGCCATCATAGCTTCGCTGTATGGTTTAAACATTCTCAAATCCGGTCGAAGGTAAATCTCACGTCTTAAGAGAGGCTGCTCATCCTGCTTTTGCTGCTCGAGACCTTCCGGGCTGCGTTGCACCGGAACGTCGTAGATATATATTTTCCCATAGCGGAAGAGGTTCTGCAAACTATGGACTACCATTCGGTCGGTGTTAGTCTCAGCCGGGGAATACTCCCCTTTCCCTGCGCTTTGCAGGCCTGTGACGGCCCAGTATATAGCATGAGTGTCGGGGTGCCGCCAATCAAGAGGCACATATTTGTTGGGGTCGTCCCAGTCGGCGACAGGGCCGTAGATTCGATTCAACTCGCACATCAAAACAGGCTCAAGTTTCCAGACATTTCGCAACTGGTATGCCTTTGCGAACACATCAAACTTCCTCAGAGCTGTTGTGCTTCTAAACTGATCTATTACCTGGAAGGCAGCAGGATTAAACCTGCCGGGATTCTGCCTTAATGATAAATAATTGCTCACAAACCTGTCATCGTCGGCAAATTCCTTGTCGGCGGATTTTAGGGCTGTAATTATCGGGGTGACATTGGCATCGGCTATAATCTGCTGCCAGTTTTTAGGCGCATCGGCAAGTGCTTTGAAATCCTTATTGTCAGCCGAGCCTATCAAGGGTTCCATCGCCAAAGCGAGCTGAATCTTATAATACTTGTGTGCTTCATCCGTTACGCCGCCTATTTTGTGCTGAAATATTCTGGCAAGTTCGCGATAAAGCAGAATGCTTTTGGGATTTTTTTCAATCCCCTTGTCGCGAAGCAGCTCGTAGCCATTTTTGACCCACTGCCATCGCTGGTCCGGCCTGGTTTCGGGTATCGTGACAGAGATATTATAAGCCATATTCCAGGCAAGAAATTCCCAAACTTCTGCGAAACGCGGCTGTAAAATGGTTATCCACTCTGCAAGCTGTTTGGCATCGAAGAATTGCCCCTGCTCTTTCAATTTGTCTGCGCGAATCCACAAAATATCCACAAGCAGACCCCGAAAGGCCCCGGTTGCAACGGTAGCAAATGCCAGTGAA
The DNA here is from genome assembly GCA_964451425.1 of uncultured Pirellulales bacterium. Classification (GTDB taxonomy): domain Bacteria; phylum Planctomycetota; class Phycisphaerae; order Sedimentisphaerales; family Anaerobacaceae; genus CS2-K091. Next base: position 19,447 of record CAYVIT010000004.1, on the reverse strand, counting down.
GGAGGGACATTTTCAGGCCTATCCATTATCAGGCCCATATCCTGGCGCTTAGCGTTTATGAAATCAAGCTGCCTGCCGGCAGTAATAAGCAAAGCAACCGCAAGAACAATACCAACAGTCCAAATTATTTTATCGCGCCAAGGCATCAAACAAGTTCATAGTTCGTAGTTCATAGCTCGTAGCTAACAGGCTACAAACTATAAATCAGATTATAATTTTCGCGATTTCCCTGTATCTAAAAATCAACAGGGCAAAAAACAATAACAACAAGGCTTTGACACAAACCATAAGGCCGGCAGCTTCGGCCAATAAAGACCAGCTCAACAGCCTCGCAGGGACAAGGAACTTCGTAGGACTAAACTTGTCAAACTGGGGTAAAAGTAAAATTATCGGCCGAACAGTATAAGAGTAAAACCAGCTTAGGTTTGAACCAAGAAAGTCAAAAGACTCCAAACAGAAGCCGCTGAAAGTCGCGGTAATAAAAATGCAAAGAGAAAATAACACCGCCACAGGGAAAGAGAGAAAAGACGCTGCCAACAAGCTTAAAGACGCAAGGAAAATCAAACGAAACAATATTAACAGAACAGCCCTGATAAAATTAGTTGTGAAAGTCCCCGCCTTGTAAAGCACTTCGAGCCCGTCTGGTGGAAAAATTACTGTTGTATCGTTTAGCGGGACATTTAGAAATCTGATAGCCAGGTATCCATCATCAGCAATTAAATTCGCAGGAACTTCCATCTCGCGAAAAGTCCGAATAGGGTCCTTGCGCAAAAAAGTGGCAAATGCAGCCGGATACTGACGACTATCGCCAACATCCCATCGGCTATATACCTGCAAATCAGGCGGATTTACGGAGACATCGTATTTGAATCTCACAAACATACTCCCATTTGGGTCAAGCACTCTAACGTTATTAAACTCCCACACCAACGGCTGACCAACCACAGCAGCTCGTTTTTCAAGCTGCTTGCGCTTGGTAAGCTCTGCTATGATTCTGCTGCGCTGGACATTCGGAGGCAGTTGTCCGCTTTGCTGAAGCTTGCTGTAAGCATCCTCTACCTCTTTGGTTACGTCGACCTCAGGAGGTACTAATGCGGCACGGGCGGTATAAAACTCATTTTTGACCTGGATAATATCGGCTTCGTCGGCATCGTAAATTTTTGGCGTGTAAATAGTAATGACATATATGATAACTGAAAAGAGCACAAGTAGAGCCGTACTCAATAATACGACCCCGAGCAATTTCCCGAGAAGCAGTTGATAGCGGCGAACGGGCTTGGTAATAACCGTGTATATCTGCCTTTGCTGTATATCGTTTGTTAACGTATAGATAGAGACTATTATCGTCAGTAAACAAAGCAGAAGATTAGTGAGCGAGAGACCATAGCTTACAAAGGTCTGGAGCCTGCCTTTGAGAGTACCGTCGCCAGTCATCGAAACGCCCATGACGGGCAGCAGGACAAGCAGCAGCACTATAAAAACAGCGGCAATCTTCATCCGCACGGCTTGCTTTATAGTATTAGTGGCGACGGCCCAGATACTACGCATTGCCCGAGTCTCCTTCTTAATGGTCTACGCGTATAAACTCGAATATCGAATACTATTGATTTGTTTTGAATTCACCTGCCAGAAGCTGCGATTAACTTTCATTTCTGTTTCTGTGATTTATCAGTTTGCTCATCATCGTCGTTTTGCGGCGTTGAGCGGTCCGTAAGCTGGTCCAGGATGCTTTTTCTGACTTGCTGTTCGGGCTTCGGTTTTGTTTCAACGGGTTGTGTTTTAACTTTTCTATCGCGAGCGACAGGTTTTAGCCGGGCCGGTTTATCCGGCTTGCTTAGTTTACGCAACAATTCGTCGTCGGGTTCGGATTCAGCAGTTTCAATTGGTAAAACCTTCTCAGTAGTTAGAGCCTGGGACGGTGTCGGTCTCGATACCGGTGCGGAAACAAGTTTATCAAGTATATTTGCCTTTGCAGGCTCGGCGGCAAGAAAATCGCTGATTCCCATCCTGCTGACTGCCCCGCTTGTGGGCTGAGCCTGCTGCTGGGCATCTGCAACTGTTTTGATGAAAAATGTTTCGAGCTTGTCCATCGGGCAGAACACTTGACAATCAGCGTGTTCGTCTTTAATTAGCTGCTTTATCCTTTCAACAGCATTATCGCTTATAGCGTCGGTAGTAATCTGCAATTTATTAGACTGCAGTAATAGGTCTCTAACCCGACCTTCGGCCTGGATTTTGCCGCCGTAGAGGATGGAAATTCTATCGCAGACATCTTCGACGTCGGCGAGCAAGTGACTGCTGAGCAGAATTGTCTTGCCCCGTTTTGCAAGCTCCAGGATTAAGTCCTTAATCTGCCTTGTCCCGATAGGGTCAAGTCCGGTAGTAGGCTCATCCAGTATAAGTAATTCCGGGTCGTTTATGAGAGCCTGTGCCAGTCCGATTCTTCGCGCCATACCTTTTGAAAAGGTGCCTACAGGCCGGTTTGCGACAGCCTTGAGGCCAACCATATCAAGCAGGGCTTCGATACGCATTTTGCGTACCTTCGGAGGCAGGCCGAATAACCTGCCGTAAAAGTCCAGGGTTTCGCGAGCGTTCAAATATCTGTAGAGATAGGATTCCTCAGGCAAAAAGCCAATACGAGCGCTGATTTTCGGGTCTGCTCCGTCACCGCCGAGGACAGCAACTTTTCCCTTTGTGGGATAGAGCAAGCCGAGCAGCAATTTCAGGGTGGTCGTTTTTCCCGAGCCGTTAGGCCCTAAAAGGCCGAAAACTTCATTGTAACGAACCTGTAGATTCAGGTCATCGACGGCATAAACCTTCTCCCGACCCCACCAGTCGGAAAAAATTTTGGTCAAAGAAAAAGTTTCAACTGCGTATTCCATAATTTCGAATCTCACATCTCGTGAAGCGTATCCCGTACCCTTTTGCTTCACACCTCAAAGTTCACGATTCACATATGTGGTTCGTGGTCGAGCTCCTCGCCAAAGCGGACAAGTCGAGCACTGTTAAATACAACAATCAGTGAGCCGAGAAAATGCAGAACGGCGGCCATTTTCGGTGGAATGAAGAAGAAAAGGGAGACGCCGAGCACGATAAAAATCACACCAAAGCCGAGGTTTTGACGAATGACCCCTCTTGTGGTTCTTGAAAGCTTCACAAGAAAAGGCAGGCGTCTTAAATCGTCGCTCATCAGTGCAATCGAAGCGGAATTTATGGCGACATCGCTGCCGGCAGCACCCATAGCAATACCTAAATCGCCGGCTGCCAAAGCAGGTGCGTCATTTATGCCATCACCAACGACGACAACGGTATGGCCGTCACTTTTGATTTGCTCAACAATCGAGAGTTTGTCCTGAGGCAAACAATGAGCCTTAAAATCTGTACAGCCTAACTCAGCAGCGACACGGTTAGCGACCTCATCCCTGTCCCCGGTGAGCATAGTTACTCTTTTAACACCAATATCAAGTAACTCTCTGACTGCCTGCCGTGCCTCGGGTCTTGTTTTGTCCTGCAATCCAATCCAGCCGATGCACTTCGAATTCTTAGCCACGTAAAGTGTGCTAAAACCCTGCTCCTCATGTAATGCGGGGTCGGAAACGTTGCTCACATTCACCTTGTTTTCTTTCAGGAAGGTGTCTCTTCCGACCATTATTTTATCAGAACCAATTCGGGAAGTTACACCCTTGCCGGGTGTTTCTTTAAAATTATCAGGGGCAGGTAAAGAAAGATTAGCCTCTTTAGCCACCTCCTTTAATGCTCTTGCCGCGGGGTGCTTGCTCATTTGCTCGGCCGAAGCAGCGACGGTCAACAATTCAGAAGGTTCGATATTTTCAGCAGGTGTGAGCTTTGTTACATAGAGCCGACCGGTTGTCAATGTTCCGGTTTTGTCAAATACCATAGCGGTGCATCTTGCTGCCAGTTCCAGGTCGGCTACATTTTTTACCAGAACCCCGAGACGAGCGGAGGCTGAGAGCGCCGCCACCATCGCTGTGGGCGTGGCTAAAATCAAGGCACAGGGACAGGAGATAATAAGTATAGTAATCGGATGGTCAATGTTTCTTGTGAAAAACAGGACAATTACAGCAATCATCAAAATGGTCGGCATATACCAGTTAATATACCGGTCGATTATGCGCATAATCGGAATCTTTGTCTGCTCAGCCTGCATAATCAAGGACTGGACTTTTCCAAGAGTTGTATCTTTGCCGGCTTTGGTTACCGTGAAGTCCAACGCGCCTGTAAAGTTGGTTGTGCCGGCAAAGACCTGCATACCGGGCACTTTATCAACCGGCAAAGATTCGCCTGTTATTGTGGCTTCATTGACGGAACTGAGTCCCTTGATGACTTCACCATCTGCAGGTATGTTATCGCCGGGACGGACACGAACACAATCCCCGGGCTTCAAACTGCTGACATTTACTTCCTTTTCGCCACCCTTGTTATCGAGGAGATTTGCCGTCGTAGGCGTTAGTTTTATAAGAGATTCGATAGAAACACGAGCACCAAGAGCGGTTCTTGTTTCAATCAGCTCGCTCAAAAGCATAAAGAAAGCAACGAGGCCTGCGGTGATATAGTTTCCGGTTACAAAGGCAGCGATAACCGCCAAGGCCACCAGTTCATCCATGTGCATCTGTCTTTTTATAAGACTCTTAATTGCATGTACAACAATGGGTGTACCAAGCAGTAGTGCACCGGCCATTGCCAGGAATTCAACCTGAAAACTACCGCTGCCGTAAAGATACTTCGAGTTGGCTATACCGCTGCTTACGAGCAGCATAAAACCGGCCAACGTGCCCAAAAGAGCCATACTGACGCGAATCTGCTTGCTGTGAGTGTACTCGGCAGCAATATCTTCCTTAAAATGTAAATGTTCATGAGCCATATTCAGCGTGTCTCGTTTGTTCGTCTATTGATTATCATTACTGCTTCTGAGATTTTGGTTTTATTTATTGTCACCTACTATAATTCTGATTTCTCTACCTTTGGTACCTTTAGTAGGCTGAATCATGATTTTCTTATCTGCGTTCTCGAGAACGTGCACAATCGCATCACGATGGATTTTCTGAATAACAAGATCTGGCCGTTTTCGATATTCCGGGAGTATCTTGTGTAAATATTCGGCGTCGGCTTCTGCGTCCTCGACGACCTTTGTTGAATAGGCCCTTGCCCGAGCGATTTTTGCCTGAGCAGCACCTGCCGCCTGTGCCCACAACAACTCTTTTTCCTTCCCGCCAATGTTTTCATCATGCAGCGTTGCAAAAAGTTCGCGAGCAACCGACCCGGCAGCTTCATTCAGAGTATTTGCGGCATAAGTTCTGGCTTTGCTGATTTCCCCTTGACTCTTCTGGCTTGCCTTGATGAAGGCCTGGAAGGCAGGGTCAACCTGGCGAGGCCAGGTTACGTCGGTTAGCTGTACCGACACGACTTCTATGCCGCTGTTTATCTGCTGGGCCAGCTTTTGCTGCATCAATCTCTCGACATGGTTTGGTATTCTGTCCTGGCTTGAAATCGCCTCGTCTATGGTATAGTGGACCATTGCGGTTACAACGGCATCATCAAAAACGGCTTTCAAGAGCGGATTTATGCTTTTAGTTATAACATCAAAATAATCCTGCCCCGGTTTTACGTCTTCGACATAAACATTTTTGAAGAAACTTTCAGGCTCAACAATCTGATAAGTCAACTGCCATTTGGAATGGACAATATTGTAATCACTACCATCCACGCCGGCGATATCCGCGCTTTGTTTTTCACTGCGAGTAATACAGTAACCATCACGGACGGGGTTTAGAGGTTGGGACGGTGGAACCTGCCTTTTCGTCCCGGACACTATTTCCTGACCTGTCTGGAAATACCAAAATGAATTGATTGTTAAATTAACCTTTTTGGCAACGGGGATTTTTACAATTTCATCTATCGGATATGGTAACACCCAGTGCAGTCCCGGCCCAAGGATTCTTTCTTCGCCTACGCCACGAATCTTTCCAAATCGCAACACAATCGCCTCTTCGTCAGGGGCAACAGTTCTGAAACCCGATGCAAGAAAGACACCGACCAGTACAATCATTATTATTTTTAAGATAACAAAGCTGATTCTCAGCGCTTCGGAGAGAGATTTGTCGGCAGCATCAAGCTCACTGACGTTTTCCGTTTGCCGTTTTGCGTTTTGCTTATCTTTGTTCTTTTCTGTCATAGCATTGACGTTTGCGAGAAAGTTATCGCACCGATTCGTTCGGGTCCCTGGGAACAATCACGGGTCTTTCCCTTAACAGGCTGAAAGGATAGGCATCCGTGCTTAAAACGATAACGGTATTCTTTCCAAGGGTCGCCTTGAGAGCTTCTATATCCTGGAGAAAGATGGCAAGTTCCGGGTCGGCCTCGAGCAATTTATAAGATTTTGCAGCCTGTGCGTCACCCTCGGCTTGTATTGCCTTCGCTCTTGCCTCGGCAGCAGCGAGCAATTCTACCTTTATCGAATTGGCGTCGGTTTTAATCTTGGTTGCCTCGGCATTCCCCTCGGAAATAGTCGCCTCAGTCTTTCGGTTTCTTTCAGCAATCATTCGTGCAAAGACATCTTTGCTGACATCTTCACTAATTTTGAGCTGCTTTATGCCGACGCTCTTTACTTCAATGCCGTACCTGTCTTTGATGTTCTGTTTAATGTTTAAGTCGTCGAGCATTTCCTTTTCGATATCTGCAAATATTATTTTTGATGGGTCGCTGTTTACGAATTCCCCAAAGTTATGCTGCCCAATGATTCTATTCTGCGTATCACTGATGTGGCTGCGCAGCTTTCTTTCAGCTTCAGTAACACTTCCCCGCTCATTGGCATTAAAGAACGCCAGCGGCTCGGCGACTCTCCAAACGACGTAAGTATTGACGATAATCGGGACAGCCCCTTTGGTTGTCGTCTCGCCGAGATTAGCTTCAAAAACTCTCATCCTGGAATCAAATGTATAAACCTGCTGTATCGGCGTGGGCCACTTGAAATACCAGCCTGGTTCGGTTATGACACGTTTAGGATTGCCAAAGGTCGTTACCAGCACAGATTCTGTCTCACTGACCTGGAACGAGGCGAAATAAAGGCCCATAATTACAATAATCAAGACAATAAAGATTGTAATGGTTATATTTTTCATTATTTGCCGCTCTCCTTATAACCACCTAATTTATACAAACTGGGTATTCGTTTTTCCGTGACATCGACGATGATTACCTGCGTATCGTTCTGGTCGGCAACAACAACATATTTTCCTATATTACCGAGAGCTTCTTCGAGGACCGCCATTTTAAGCCGATGTTTGTAAATTCGTTCTGCAGCCCTGTATGCCTTGAGCTGGCTGGCAAAACGCAGGCCCGTCGCCTCAGCAAGTGTTGCAACTTCAAAGGCATAGCTTTGCGATTCTCTCAGCGTTTGATAAATCTCACCCCTTGCCTGTGTAAAAGCCAGGTCCAAATCATCAGCGAGCTCTTCGACTTTCTCTGTCTGGTTTTGCCTCTTGCCCTGCTGATAATCCGATGCAATAGTGTAAAGCTCGTTAGCATCCTGTACAGAACCTACGAGGGCAGTTAAAGTTGCGTTGCGCTGGGCCTGGGCACCAAGTATGAGAGCCTGTTTCTTTTGAACGGCACCCACAACCTTTTGATAAGCAGAAGCAACTGTGGGCGGCGGGTGAATCCCCTGTAAGCCCAGGAACATGATTTCTACACCGAGTCCGGCTTTATCTGCTGCTTGCTGAATCCTGTCAGTTAAAATTCGCTTGGCGTCGGCACGACCGGCTCCAAGTAGACTCTGTTGCAGGCCGTCCCGGCTTTTTGTATCATCGACTTCAATCCTTGCACTTGCTGCAAACATGGTTAACTCCCGGTAACAAATAGACTTGAGCATTTCCTCCGCTTCATACACTATTGTTCCATCTCTCTTTTCTCTTTGGCCGTAATTATAGAGAAAAGAATACAAGTCCTTTATTCTGTATTGCACGGGAACGGCGGCAATGACGAGACTAACCGGCACAGCTCCGGCGGCGGAACCCGCAGAAGTCTGCTCGCTGGCTACCAGCAAACTGTATTCCTCCTTGTAGTGGGTTTCGCCCCACAAAAGAGGTTCAAGGTTCACCTGGTCAGCCTTAGGAACAAAACCGATGCTGATTTCAGAGATTCTCTTTGTAGGATATGTGTAAGCGATATCGACAGGCCAGGGCCATTTGAGGGCCAAGCCGGGCCCCACAATCCTGACGCTGTTGGTGTCATTTAACGGATTGCCGAAATGCTCTATTATGGCCTGTTCATTGGGGGCTACTACAACGATACAGCTTAATAAATACAGTGGTATAATGGCGGCAAATAAAACCAGGGGAGCTATTGCCTTGACGAGCAATTTATAAAACCAGGTTTGAGAGACCTGGAAGCCAAACTGGTAATCAATGGCATCTGCGGCACTGCGTAATATTCCTCCCGGCTCATTTATAACACCCAGCAGTCTGCTGTCAAAAGCCGCTCTGCTGTATTGGTCTTTCAGCCTCGGCCGATATATGTCCAGGACGACATTTAGAGCTGTTTCTATACCAAGAACAATAAGCAGAACCAGAATGAACCAGTCGATAATATCTATCAGGATAAATCTCTTGAACTGCACGAGGGCCAGGCTAAGAGCCAGGACAAATGACAAAACGGCTACACCAAGCAGGTAGCTGCCGCCGGCCCTTAATGGTTTCCACTCCATCTGTGAAGACATGCCGGTGGCATAACGGGAAATCAGAAAGCTTACAAACGCTATGGCTATCATGCCAATCGCAACAAGCAGAGGCCGTTCTGACTCGACATCAGAAGGAACGGATACCGTTTTCCACAAGTACAGCCCGATAGCTACCTGGTAAACGGCGATAAGAACTGAAAATATAGGAATGAACCACTTTTCGAGTATGCCGAGACGGCGTTGAGCAACGGCAAATAAAGTGGCACGTTCACCTTTGGCCTCAAAAATTGCGGCGCCCCTCTGGCCTTTGGCCAATTGGCTCATATCAAGCTTTTCCTGCTCAGCCAGGCTGCGCTGGTGGAACTGAACGAAAAGGACAAACCAAACTAAAGCAGCCGCGAGGAGGAGCCAGCTCAGAGCAGAAACAGCAAAAAAACCACTTGCTCGGCCTACAAAGAAGGTGATACCGAAAAATATGACGCTTAAAACCAGGGACGTCAAAGCAATGTGTTCAGCACGCTTGGAAGATGTTGCCATTTTTCTCTCAGTACTGCTTTTTGAACAAAAGTGCTAAAAGATAGTATTTATTTAATATAACATTCAGGCTCTTTACAAGTTAGAAGTCGTGTAATATAACAATAACTGTCATCTTAGTATAGGGACAATTGCAAAAAACTATGTTTTGAAGTCGGTTCGGAAAACAGATGACATTGACGCGGGAAGCCGCCAAAATGAGTAATGAACAATGTACACGTTATTTACGATAGCCAAAAACACTTTTATAGAAATCCTGAGACAGCCTGTCTATGCCATAATAATTATTGCCGCTCTGCTGTTATTCTTCCTTAGCCCGTCACTGACGATGTACACAATGAGCGACGACAATAAACTCTTACGCGAGATAGGCTTATCTACGCTATTTTTAGCCAGCTTGTTCATAGCAATATTTTCGGCTTCGGGTGCTGTGGCCGAGGAAATCGAGAATAAGACGATAACGACTGTTTTGAGTAAGCCGGTACAACGTCCTATATTCATTATTGCAAAATTTTTAGGTGTGTCTGCTGCGGTGTTCCTGGCGCATTATATCTGTACTATTGCTCTGCTTATGACAATTCGTCATGGAGTTCTCGAGTCGGTATCAGATACACACGACCGGACAGTTTTGTTGACAGCAGGAATTATTGTTGCCAGTACACTTCTGCTAAGTGCTTTTTTCAACTACGCTTACGACTGGAAAATGACGTCAACGGCGGTTGTGTTGACCGGAATATTTGCCACATTGGGAATAGTATTTTTGGCCTTTATTGACCGAAACTGGCAGTTTAATCCCCAAAACAACAGTATTAGTACGGTAGATATATATGGCTCGGTGTTGCTCTTATTAGCTGCGATTATAATTGTGGCCCTGGCGGTGGCACTTTCTGCGAGGTTTAATATAGTAGTTACGCTCTCTGCCTGCATTGGGATTTTCCTTTTAGGCCTTGCCAGCGATTATACCTTTAGCAAATTGGCCGAAAAACAGTTATTTGGGGCCAAAATATGGGCTGCGATAGGCCGGTATTTAGTGCCGAACCTACAAATTTTCTGGATAAGTGACGCTATTTACGAGGGCAGCGAGGTCCCCGTAAAATACATCATAATAAGCGCTTCTTATGCAATTTGCTATACAACAGCTATCTTAGCATTGGCAATCGCGCTGTTCCAAAGACGACAGGTAGGATAATTCGCCGTGCGTATTGCGTATATCGTATTGCGCCTTTCTTTTCACGCAATACGCATCACGCTTCACGCAATACGTCTTTTATGACCGCTATTTCATCGCAATTTTGCTGTTTTGGGCACCTGGCACAGTCACTCCAGACCTTCATCGGCAGCGTATCTTTTTCAACTACGCTGAAGCCCAATTTTTCAAAAAATACAGGATTCAGTGTAAGTGCGAATATCTTCGGCAGACCCATCCGATGGGCCTTTTCTATAGCATCGGCCACAAGCATTTTGCCAATCCCCTTTTCAGTGTTTGCTTCGTCGACCGCCAAAGACTTTATTTCCGCCAGGTCCGACCAGATAATCTGCAGTGCACAGCAGCCGACCACATTGCCATCGAGCTCCGCCACCGTAAAGGCTTGCAAGTTCTCATAAATATCAGCCAAGGGACGAAACAGCATCCTGTCGCGCTCGGCATAAGAATTAATCAGAGAATAAATGGCTTCGGCATCCGGGATTTTTGCACTGCGAATATTCATAGGATTCTTCACCCACAGGCGGGCCTGCGGGCTAACCGGTTTTGTCGTGATGACGAACGTATTTGATTTTCTGCTCGAGATTTTCACCACTGAAGCAGAACCTCTTGTCAAAACCGCGCGTCCATATCCTTTTTGTCAACCCGGTTTTCTTCAGAGCACACGATGACACATTCTTATACCGGGACACAGTATTCTCTATTGACTCATTGCCTTTACCAGCCACAAGGTGAATATGATTCGAGCAAACCGCAAGCGCCAGTATCTCCTGCCCGATTCGTTTTGCCTCTTTGACCACTACTTCTTCGACGACCCTTTTCTGTTTAGGTGTTAGACGAACAGGCTCGGACTTTTGCAGTTTTTTGTTTGCCTCCTCAAGTCCTGCATCTACTGGGAATATTTTCCCATCTCGGACGTAGCATCTTTTATCACCTTGCAGCCACGTCCCATACGTCGTCCACGTTAACATATACCCGACCATTTTTCCCATAAGGCTAATAGTATCCGAGAATCTATTGATATGCAACACTTTCCCTGTTTAGCCCCGAAGCCTGCTTCGGGGTCTATGCCGTTTCCCGAAGCCTGCTTCGGGGTCTATGCCGTTCTCCGAAGCCCGCTTCAGGGTCCGTGCTTGTTTAGCCCCGAAGCCTGCTTCGGGGTCTTGGGGCCTCACGCCCGCAGCTGTATCACTCGGC
>CAYVIT010000004.1:0-7717 GCA_964451425.1 uncultured Pirellulales bacterium | reverse complement strand
CCCGAAGCCTGCTTCGGGGTCTTGGGGCCTCACGCCCGCAGCTGTATCACTCGGCACCTACAATCCAAAGGTACATATCAAAAACCCTCTTTCTAAACCAAGTTTCAGCAGAAATTTGTTGTATGTATTGTTCGTCTATTTCATTCGCATGTCGAGCATACAGCCGAACCCCATGTAATCCTTGACATGCTTCATTAACTTCTTCTTCTTTTTCGGCATATAGCTGTTGCCACTGCTGAACATATTGTCCATAGTTTCCTTCGTCAACAGGATAATTATGCCTGCCAAGCGCAGTCATTGCATTATTGTCGTAAATTATTATAGGGTCTCGTACCAACATCCAAAGAAATTTGGTTGTTGCAGAAAGAACACCCAGACCGCCATATTCTTGACCGATGTTCTGTCTTGTTTGTATGACCGTCTTGATAAAATTGTTCTCGTCGATTTTAGCTATGTTTATTGCTGCTAATTTATCTACGATAGGCTCGTACCTCTCGCGATTATTAAGCACATCATATCTCAAGGGGAAGTTACGATGAACTCTATATACCGTGGCAACCTCAGGAATAATCTCCAGCATTTTTTGCTTCCCACCAGTAAAGTTTTCGACAAATCGCTTGTCGTAAGATGTCCACAGGTTCAGGTACTCAAGTGCACAATATTCAAATGTTGGCATATTATATCTCCTTATTCTAAATTTCGCATCGCTACATTTTATACTATTACCTTAGTGTGATTTAATAAGTTCGTTTTCTAATAGCCAATACTCCCAGGCCGAGCAGTAACACCGTTGCTGGTTCGGGGACAGTTGCAATCCAGGCTTCTGTGTTGCCGCTGGGGTTGTTTCCATATCCCACAATTGTTAAGCCGTCATCGGATATTCCCCTTGCTTCGGTTAACGTCCAGCCGGTCAAGTCCAAGCCCACGTTGACCAGAACATCTTTTAAGCTCTGCATGCCGTTGGTAGCATCCCAGACGAACGCTTCGTTGCCTGAGGCGGAGTTGCTTGTTCCCACCACGGTCGAACCGTCTGCTGAGATGCCCCAGGGTTCACTGTAGAAACTGCCGCCGGATAGATCGCCCAGGCCGACCATACCGCCGCCGGATGTCCAGCGGAAGGCTTCGTTGCCCGAGGCGGAGATGCCATATCCCACCACTATCGAACCGTCTGCTGAGACGTCCCAAGCGACTTGGCTCCAGAAACTGCCGCCGGACAGATCGCCCAAGCCGACCATACCACCGCCGGATGTCCAGCGGAACGCTTCGTAGCCCGAGGCGGAGTTACCCACGCCCACCACGGTCGAGCCGTCTGCTGAGACGCCAAAGGCTTTGCTGTGGAAAATGCCGCCGGATAGATCGCCCAGGCCGACCATGCCGCCGCCGGATGTCCAGCGGAACGCTTCGTTGCCTGAGGCGGAGTTGCTTGTTCCCACCACGGTCGAACCGTCTGCTGAGATGCCCCAGGATTCGCTGTACAAACTGCCGCCAGATAGATCGCCCAGGCCGACCATACCGCCGCTGGATGTCCAGCGGAACGCTTCGTTGCCCGAGGCTGAACTGCCATATCCCACCACGACCGCGCCGTCTGCTGAGACGTCAACGGCATAGCTGACGCCGAATAGACCGCCAAGGCCGACCATACCACCGCCGGATGTCCAGCGGTACGCTTCGTGGCTTGAGGAGTTGCTCGTTCCCACCACGGTCGAACCGTCTGCTGAGGCGCCATGGGCATCGCTGTAGAAACCGCCGCCGGGCAGGTCGCCCAGGCCCTGGAAACTGACTGTGGTTCCGAAGGTGATTGCCACAGAGCCGAACAATAAAACTACCATTGCCAATACAAGAATTGGTTGCCTTTTCATTTTCTTCTCCTTCTCGAAAAAATTGTTAATATTTGCCCGCGCAGTAAAAAGGGCACCGCAACATCGTGCTCATCTCAGGCCCGGCAAAACCCCACGAAAGGCACGCAAGCGATAAATTAAGTGCAGCAAATTATCCCATTATCAAAAGCCGAGATTGCCACAACCTGCTTCGCAGGCCTCGCATTGACATCCGGTTGGTTCTCAACGTGTTATAATAAGTTAAAACAAAGGCCAAAGCAGGCAAAAAACCAAAAAATTAACCGCAGAGAACGCAAAGGTCGCAGAGGAAAAAACAGAATTAAAATAACTCGGCGTTCTCAGCGAACTCTGCGGTAAAAAACAAAAATCCATGAAATCCGTTGTTTTATAACCGCTGAATCTCTGTGGCCTCTGTGGCCTCTGTGGCCAAATATTCAGTGTTAGTCAGTGTCCAAAAAGTCCGTATACATCCGTGTCCAAAAAAAAGGCTGGAAAAATCGTCTCGGCTCGTATATCGTATTGCGGCGTGTGTATCGCGTAAAACCGCCGTTAAATGGCGGGCTAAATACTACGAACTATGAACTGTAAACTAACCTATGAGATTTATTCTGATTGACAAGATTGTTTCGCTTCAAAGCGGCATGGAAATAAAGGCGGTCAAGAACGTTTCATTAGCTGAAGAATACCTTGCGGACCATTTTCCAACGTTTCCGGTACTGCCGGGCGTGCTGCTGCTGGAAGGATTGATCGAATCGGCGTCGTGGCTGGTGCGGGAGGCGGAAAATTTCGCCCACAGTATGATATTGCTTTCTGAGGCAAGAAATGTAAAATATAAAAGCTTTCTGGCACCGGGCGGCCGGATAGAATATACAGTTGAGGCCAGGACAATCGAAGAAAACGTAAGCAGCTTTACCGGCTTTGGCGTCTCAGACGATGAACGAATCGTTGAAGCGAAATTCGCACTGAGGCACTTTAACCTCGCCGATGAAAATCCGTCGATGGCAGCGGTGGACGCCAAAGTCATCGAAAATATGAAGAAACGATGGAATATATTGAGTAGTGGATAGATTTCTGCTTGGCACAGGAATGGCAATAAGATATACGCAATACGAAATTGAATACCGGAGGTAAAAAAATATGGCAATGAGTCGGGACCAAATTTTTGGTGAAGTTCAGGAAGTCCTGGTCAACGCACTGGGAGTGGATGACGATGAGGTAACAGCAGAATCGACGTTGATGGGAGATTTGGGAGCTGAAAGCATAGACTTTCTGGACATAGTATTTAGATTAGAGAAGACGTTCGAAATGAAGATTCCTCGTGAAGAGTTATTTCCGGCAGAGAGCCTGATGAATAGTTCCGAATTTGTCAGCAACGGCAAATTGACAGCGACAGGACTGGCCGAACTGAAAAACAAAATGCCGTACATCGAACTCGGCGCATTTGAAAAAGACCCCGACATCAATAAACTGGGTGACTTATTCACTGTAAACACAATTGTAAGTTACGTTGACAGTAAATTAAACGCCGCATAATATCGACACAATCTTAGAAATTCAGTCGGCAGGTTGAGCTTGGGCAAGCCTGCCGATAATTTTAACCGGACGAAGAATGCGCTGGATATGGATAGATAAATTCGTTGAGTTTAAGAGCGGCGAGCGCGCCGTGGCGGTAAAGAATGTAACGCTTGCCGAAGAGCATCTGCACGACCATTTCCCTGGTTTTCCTGTTATGCCGGAAACCCTGTGCATTGAAGCAATGGCCCAGACATCAGGGATACTTGTGGGTGAGGCAAGGAATTTTCAGGAAAAGGTCATCCTTGCAAAGATCAAAAAAGCTGTCTTTTACGACTATGTAAAGCCCGGCGATACAATAAAATTAACTGCAAAAATAGATTCCATCGCTCCCGAAGCCGCGAGCACAAGCGGCAAGATAACGCTGGGAGAAAAGCTGATTGCCGAGATAGATTTGATGTTCAGCCATATTGACCAGAACCTTGCAGGCAGGAAATTTCCAAAGGAAAACTTCGTATTCACCGATATGTTCAAATCGCTTCTGCAGGGCGTGTTTGTTGATAATGCCGGTTCCGGCACACCGAAGTCGGAGCAAACCTGATGAATTCATCTCGCGTAGTAATAACCGGCCTTGGCGCAATAACTCCCCTTGGCTTGACTGTTAGCGATATGTGGGCAGCTCTATCTGCCGGTAAATGCGGGATAGGGCAAATTGGCGCATTTGACCCTGTGGGATTTAGCTGTAAACTGGCCGGCGAGGTCCCGGATTACAAAATACAACAATATGTGCCAAAGAGCCGTCGCAAAAGTGTCAAGCTGATGTCCCGCGATATTGAGCTGGCGATTATTGCGGCCAATGAAGCCCTGACCGGCAGCGGCCTCGTAACACAGGGTATCGACCCTGAAAGGGTTAATGTCGACCCGGAGCGGATGGCGATTAATCTGGGCGCAGGGCTTATAAGCTGTGATTTGGTTGAGCTGGCTCCTGCGGTGGCAGCAAGCGTTACAGACGGCAAGTTTGACATTCAAAAATGGGGTAAAGACGGCCTCGAACTGGTAACCCCTTTATGGCTTCTAAAATACCTCCCCAATATGTTAGCCTGCCACATAGGTATTATTCACGACATTCAGGGGCCGAGTAATACTATAACCTGTGCCGAGGCGTCTTCGCATTTAGCGATAAGCGAAGCAGCTCAAATTATCGCTCGCGGCGCCAGTGATATTGCCCTGGCCGGAGGCGCCGAAGCAAAGGTCAATCCGATTGTTATGATTCGCCAGTGCCTTCTCAAAAGAGCAATCAGTGAAAGCGAAAGCGAACCTGCTGCTGCGTGCAGGCCTTTCGACGCGAATGCAAAAGGTTCCGTTTTCGGCGAAGGAGCAGGGATTATTGTACTGGAAAGCATAGAAAACGCCGAGAAAAGAGGTGCAAAAATTTACGCTGAAGTAGTCGGCGTTGGAGCAAGCAGCAATATTAATCCGTCGTACGAACATCTCGAACCGGACGCCAGGGGCACTCAAATAGCGATAGAAAAAGCATTGGCAGACGCCGAGATAGAACCAAAGGACCTGGACCTGATTATCCCGCACGGCACAGGAGAACCAGGCGATGACCTGGCTGAGGCAAAAGCGATTGAGGCAGCACTTGGCCAAGCAGCGGCGAAGACAGCCGTCTGGCCAACCAAAAGTATGCTCAGTAACACGGGAGCTGCAAGCGGAACGCTCGACGTTATCGCGGCAGTGTGTGCAATGGCAGACGGCAGGATACCAGCCGCGAAGAATTGCGACAGGAAAGCTGACGGCTGCAATTTGAATATTGTAAAACAGGCACAGGAAACGAATATCAATTACGCATTGTGCTGTAGTTATACCTACGGCGGACAAACAGCCGCAGTGGTACTAAAACGACCGGAATGAATATCGAATGTGGAACAGGAAATTTCGAATCACGAAGGAAAAGGATTGAAAAAAAATGACAAGGTGAATATCGAATATTTAACAAGGAATAGCAAATTACGAAGGAAAAGAACCGAATAACAAATATCGAATAATGAACTCCGAAAAAGAAAACAAAAACAGAAAGTATGACCTTGAAGACCGATTGCTCGACTTTTCAGTGCGTATTATTAACATAGTTGAGACTTTACCTAATACGCGAGCCGGAAATCATATAGCAGGCCAATTGATTCGTTGTGGAACGTCACCGGCACCCAATTACGGTGAGGCACAAAGTGCCGAATCCCGCAATGATTTTATTCATAAAATAAAGATACTTCTTAAGGAGCTACGTGAAACTAACGTTTGGCTGAATATCATAGAGCGAAAAAAGTTACTAAAAGACAATAACAATAACTTGCATGCACTAATAGTCGAATGTAACGAGTTAATTTCGATTTTTGTTACAAGTGCAAAAACAGCCAGGAAAAATAAAGGTTCAGAGAAATGAAGAAAATGAGCTGTTTTTTCAGTTCGATATTCGATATTCCCTGTTCAGTATTCATTATTCAAATTATGTTATCTTTCGAGGGTCGAATGAATAATGGCTGAGCGTGTGGTAATAACCGGCATGGGTATTGTCTGTCCTCTGGGCAACGATGTAGAGACAGTCTGGGCAGGGATGTTAGAGGGTAAAAGCGGGGTGGCCAAAACCACCATTTTCGATGCCTCCACCTTTCCCACAACTTTCGATGCCGAGGTCAAAGATTACGACTTGACCAAATATACAAAGCACCCGGAGCTGCACAAAGACAGCAACCGGGGCTCCGGATTTGTTATTGGAGCAACGGCTCAGGCCTGCAGGCAAGCAGGAATTGATATTGAAACAGAGAAGCCGACCGACGGTATAGAGCGCAGCAGATTAGGTATTTACCTTGGAGCGGGTGAAGGCTCCGTCGACAATGATGTGTTTTTTGCTGCGATAGTTGAGGGATGGGACTCAGAGAAAAACGAAATGGACTGGGGACGATGGGCGGAGGTGGCTTTCAGCAGGATGAGTCCAATGCGTGAGCTTGAGCAGGAGCCGAATATGCCGGCCGCCCATATTGCGATGCTTACCGGGGCACGCGGGCCGGCAAGAAGCTGTCTTACCGCCTGTGCAGCGAGCACGCAAGCCGTCGGCGAAGCGACAATGCTCATCCGCAGAGGCGATGCGGATGTAATGATTGCAGGCGGCGCGCATTCGATGATACATCCGTTAGGTCTTACCGGATTTAACCGTCTGACGGCGCTCTCGACAAGAAACGACAGTCCACAGACGGCATCAAGGCCGTTCACGGCCGGCAGGGACGGCTTTATCCTCGGCGAAGGTGCTGCGATTTTAATCCTCGAAAGCATAAGCTCTGCGAAAAAAAGAGGAGTTGAAATACTTGCTGAAGTCATCGGCTTTGGAAGCAGCTCCGATGCTTTCAGAGTTACCGATATGCACGAGCAAGGCAGAGGTGCAATCCAGGCAATAACAGCGGCACTTGCCGACGCGGGCATCAGCTACAAAGACATCGATTACATAAACGCACACGGCACGAGCACAATGGAGAATGACTCGATTGAGACCAAGGCAATCAAGGCGGTCTTCAAAGAAGAGGCGAAAAATATTCCTGTCAGCAGTGTCAAGAGTATGTTCGGACATTTGATTGGGGCGACAGGCGCAGCCGAGCTGATTACCTGTGTTCTGGCGATACGGGACAATATCGTTGCCCCCACGATGAACCTAAACGACCCCGACCCTGAGCTTGACCTCGATTATGTACCGAATAAGGCCAGAAAATGCCGGGTCGATGTCGCTATAAACGAGTCTTTCGGATTCGGCGGACAAAATAATGTTGTCATCATCAAAAGGTACGAATAAAATCAATAAATAAAAAACTAACCGCAATACGCGATACGCACGACGCAATACGAACTATGATAGACATAAAACAAATACGAGAGAATCCACAAAAGTATAAAGATGCCTGTGAAACGAAAGGCTTCGCAGTGGATATCGACAAGCTACTTAAAACAGATAAGCAACTGAGAGACACCAAAAAGCAGCTTCAGGATATTGTCAGCGAGAAAAACAGAATCGGCAAATCAATCCCAAAACTGTCCGAAGATGAAAAAAAATCTGCATTGACGAAGTTATCAGAATTGAAAAAAAGCGAAGCTGAATACGATGAGAACATTAAGAAGCTTCAGCCGGAGTTTAATAGCCTTATGCTGCTTGTGGCTCAGCCGACCGACGAAGATGTGCCGCTTGGTAAAGACGATACTGAAAATGTTGAAATACGAAAAGAAGGCAAGGTAAGGCAGTTCGATTTTGAGCCGAAAGACCACGTACAATTGGGGCTCGATTTGGGCATTATAGATATCGAACGAGGCGTGAAATTGGCGGG
>CAYVIT010000003.1:9077-57345 GCA_964451425.1 uncultured Pirellulales bacterium | reverse complement strand
ATCAGACCTCGTGGTCGTTTTTGGCCCGCGTACTACTCTGGCAAAACACATTCTGTCTACGACATGGGCCAGGAAACACAACTTGCTGCTTGTGGCAAGAGATGAAGAAGAGGCAATAAGTCTTGGTTTGGACTTTTCAGAGGCGCAAATCCTGACCTGCTGGCTGCCTGAGAATGAGTGGAAATGGCCGGATATTTGTAACGGCATTACGATTTTTCTTTGTGCCTTCGGTGTGATTCATCCGGTGCCGCCGGATTGGCCTTCCCACTGCGAAGTAATGAACCGGGACATCGATGTGTTGGCCCGCGTTCTTCGGAAGTTTCGCGGACAAACGATTAGGTTGGTGTTTGTTTCATCGGTGTTAGCCTTGGCGCCGAGGCCACAGCGGTCTTATTACGTCGGGTGGAAATGTCTTTCTGAAGCTATAATAAGAGACCTTCATGCAAAACAGGAAGGACTTTTCCTCTCGGTTATTTATCCTGGACGTTTAGTCAGCAGAAAAAGTGTGCTGAGCCCTCTCTCTTTTTTTCATACAACATACGAACGATTTGCACAAAGATTAACACGAATAGCCGACACTTGGACGGGGAGCAGAGAAATAGTAGGGCTGGATGCTCGAATTCTTTTAATCCTGAGAGCGTTCGGTCTTTTTATGCGCGCTGTTTTCATATAACTTCATTTATTGGGGGCGTAAAAAATGCGTGTATCCTTTGCCAAGAGAATGTTCGATATTGTGCTGTGCTTAGCGACTATCTGGGTGTGGCTGCCTGTAATCATTCTGTGTGCACTGTTGAACTTTATCCTGAACGGCCGACCTGTTTTTTATCCTTCGAATAGAAGAGTTCATAATCGCACTCAGGTACAGGTTATCAAGATCAGAGCAATGGTTCGCAATGCAGACAAAATCGCAAACCGGGATACTGTGCCTGTCGGTGACAAGATATTTCTAAACATTTCGTCTGATTCAGCCTTGTATACTCCATTGGGCCGCTTTTTTGAAGCGCTTTGGCTGACGGAGCTTCCGCAGCTTCTAAATGTCCTTGCAGGCCAAATGTCCCTTGTGGGCAATCGCCCGCTGCCGGAGAACGTAGTGGCGAAACTCCGGGCGAGGTACCCGTACGCAGAAGACAGATTTTGGATTAAGGCCGGGCTGACCGGACCCTCGCAACTGGTCGGTCGAGATAATCTTTCCGACCAGGAGAGGCTGAGTTTGGAAATAAAATATTGTAAAGCGTGCCTTGAATCATACTCGTTGCGCATGGATTTTATGATACTACTCTATACCGCTTTGATTGGGCTTCGACTATCAAACAAATTATCGATGCGCCAGGTGGAGCAGCTCCTGGACAGATACTCCGTATCTAACCTCACTGGCTGGTGGGATACATATCTTGAGCATCAATATGAGCTTGTTGAGGTTTTTAAGACAAGGCTCACTGCCGGCCAGGAACTGGAAGGTCAAATTAAAACAGTCGGGAGAGCTGCACCTCTCGTGCGGGATGAAGAGATGTCCGGAGTTGGTCAGGATATGTCGGTTTGACATTTTTTTCTTTGGTACAAGGTTTTATAAGAGAATAAGGTTCTCAAAATAAGTTGAGATTTTGGGTTTCGTATAGACTGTAATCCGCAGCTCGCAGGTACGGATTCTGCTTCCCCATTAATACGTGGAGATAGCTTCTTTAATAACAAGAGGTTGTCTCTTTTTTTGTTCCCTCAATTCCACCTGATATAAATCTGCGGCCTTTCAACCTAATAGCTGTTAAAGTGAGCGCATACAATACGGCGATTGACTTAGAGGCAGATAAGTGTTAGATTAAAACTACCTATACAATTCCTTGTCTGATAGAAAAGGAGTAATAATCGATGCAAAGGCAATTGAATCGTCGTGATTTTCTGAAAAGCGTGGTTTGTACCGGCTCAGGCCTCATCATCTTATCAGATAGCCGGATGGTACGCGGCACCCAAGCCAACAGTAAGCTGAACATCGCCGGGATCGGTGTCGGCGGTCGCGGTGCTGAAGATGTAAATGGTGCGGCGAGCGAGAATATAGTTGCTTTATGCGATGTTGACGAGAAACACGCGGCACAAACCTTCGAACGTTATCCCAATGCCAAACGATACAAAGATTTCCGCAAGATGCTCGACAAGATACACAACAATATCGACGCCGTGGTTATTGGTACACCCGATCATACGCATGCCCCGGCTGGCATGATGGCTATGAAACTCGGCAAGCATTGCTACTGTGAGAAACCGCTTGCCTACAGTGTTTACGAAGCCCGAGTGATGGCGGAAATCGCACGTGAGAAGAAGCTCGTGACTCAAATGGGGACACAGATTCACGCCGGCGGAAACTACCGTCGCGCGGTGGAGCTTGTGCAGAAGGGCACAATCGGTACTGTGCGCGAGGTCCACGTATGGCTGGGTGCGAACTTCTCCGGGCCGCCCAAGCCGACAGACCTGTCGCAGCCCGATGCTCCTTCTGACCGCCCCGTGGTGCCGGAGACACTCGATTGGGACCTGTGGCTGGGGCCTGCTTCCTACCGGCCTTATCATCCGGCTTATGCCCCGTTCGGATGGCGCTACTGGTGGAACTTTGCTAACGGTCAATTAGGGGACTTTTTCTGCCATTACTGTGACCTTGCATTCTGGGCGTTGAAATTACGGCATCCAATCAGCGTCGAAGCTGAGGGGCCGGTCCACGCCGAGAGTGCCGCTCGCTGGACGATTGCCCGTCAGCAATACCCCGCCCGCGGAGAGCTGCCTCCTGTTACATTGACCTGGTACAGTGGGGGCGGCTATCCGGCATTTATGAAAGAAGGTAAAGTTCCACAGTGGGGTAACGCGGTGCTCTTCATTGGCTCGAAGGGGATGCTGATTGCCGACTATGGCCGACACCAACTGTTGCCCGAAGAGAAGTTTGTTGACTTCAAGCGGCCCGATACATTCATTCCGGATTCCATCGGTCATCACCGCGAATGGGTCGAGGCTTGTAAGACAGGCGGACCGACAACCTGCAATTTCGACTACTCAGGCGCGCTGACCGAAGCGGCGCTGCTCTGCAATGTCGCGCTTCGTACCGGCAAGAAACTCACCTGGGATGCCAGGAATCTCAAGGCTGTTGGCTGTCCGGAAGCTGATGTCTTCCTCCGGCGGGAATACCGAAAGGGATGGTCTCTCTAATCGGTTTTAAGATAAGTCATATCTGCGTTTTAATCATCGTTTAATAGGTATTCAATCTTTGTGAGGCACAACCGGTCCTCGCCAAACGCTGCCTCCGAACGTGGTGACATACATAATGTCGTTATCCGATGGGTCAAATGCTACGCGCTGGATATTTGAGAAAGGCAGGTTGTTGAATGCCTCCCAGGTCAGGCCGTTGTCCCGTGTGAGCCATAGACCCGCGCCAGGCGCCCCCTCAGTAAGAGTCATATAAATCCACCCGTCACGCTTTGGATGGAAGTACCCGCCGAAGGTCTGACGTCCTTCACGGCCGATGCACTGCCAGCTTTTGCCGCCGTCATCGGAACGGTACAGGCCGCCGGACTTGTCCTGCCAATTCGAATCACATGTGCCTATAAGGATGGTATTGCTGTCCTCGGGATGAATCGTAAAGTCCTTGGGATATAGAAAAAGTCGAGATGCATTTACCTTTTCCCAGGTTTCCGCGCCGTCTTTTGACCGGTACAACCCCACACCTTCACTCATAAGCGGCTTTCCGTATGCGGGACGCTTGGCGCATACAATTGCAAAGAGCGTTCCGTCCTTATGTAGGATAACGCGATATACTCGCATATTCTGTGGGTGGCCTAATCCGTTCTTTTTCAGCGTCCAGGTCTTACCATCGTCGATTGATTTGTATACGCCTTCCATAAACACTCCGGCATATAGCGTATGCGCATCCTTCGGACTCCTGGGATCAATCACGATTGAGGTCACCGGTTTGGGCGGGATACCCTGGGCCTCGTTCTTCCACGAAGCGCCGAAGTCACGCGAGATGCACACTCCGCCGGGGCGGTTGTGGCCGTGACGCTCGGAGATGATGTTATCGTTGGGGATGTCGTGAACATCGGAGAACGCGCCCCACATCTTACCCAGTGTGTCCGGGTCGAACGCAATCTCATAACAGGTGTTACGCCACGGTGGCCATGAGTGCTTGTCCCACCATATCCACGTCTTGCCGCTGTCTGTGGACCGCGCCAGGCCGATATCCGTGTAAGCGATATAATGACGATTCGCTTGAAAAGGATCGATGTAATAATGCCATGTCGTAGTAACGACCAGGCCGTTACATACCCATGCGCAGCCGGGTTTGGGCACTTGGCCGGGAGCAGGATACGTATGGCCGTTGAACCACGTATCGCCGCCATTGTGTGTGATATAGCATTGGCTCCACACTAAGATTACTCGATTTGGGTCAGTGTTGCATATAGCTACTCCGAAAGGTGTGTCGCCGCCATTATAGCTCTGTCCTGTTGAGGCGGTGAAGTAGTTGGGGGCAACATTATAGCTTTCGAAACGCGGGTCAATGAAAAACGTATCGCGCCAGGTCTGGCCCCCATCATCGCTGCGATATACTGTCTCGTGATGGGGAGGGTGAAAACCGGTACTTGTATTCAGGGCGTAGATGGTGAGCGGTCTCATGTCCGTAGTCAGGAGCTGTTTGTATTGTGCAATGGAACCATAGGCCCATTGGTCGGCCTTTTTTGTCTCTGTATTGATACCTTGTCCCATAGCCTGCTGCCATGTATCACCGCGGTCAAGGGAACGATATATACCACCTTTGAATGTGCCGTTCTCGTTTTTGCTGGATATCGTACAGTAAAGCATGATAACATTGTCTGCCGGATTAGAACCACCGGCGAATCCCTGGATATCCCTCCACGGCAGGCCTTTGGTCTTCTCCGTCCAGCTTTGTCCCCCGTCATCGGAGCGCCAAATACCTTTGTCTGTGGCGGCAAACATAACACGTCCCTTGCGGGTGCGGTCAAAATGGAAACCAATAATCTGGCCTTCGGGACCGCTGCATGCTTTCCACGTCGTGCCCGCGTCCCGCGACAAATGACATTTGCCGCTGCGCGTGCCCACAAGTATAACCTTTGTTGGATTGGATGGGCTTATCGCTATTTCACCGTAGAGTGACTCTCTAAGATTTCCGATGGGCGAAAAGGTCTTGCCCCGGTCGCGGCTGATTCGGAGGCGACCGCCTGATGAAGCGTAAATAACGTTAGAATCGAACGGATGGAAGCCGGGTCGGCATCGTGTATCGGCTCTGAGTTGAGCGTGGTTAATCATTCGCCAGTTGCGGCCGCCGTCCTCGGAGATATACGCCGCGCTCATATCGCAGTTGAGCATCATCAGATTCGGCTCGGCCGGGGAAATCGCCGGTGAAAACATGCCTCCACCGCCCGACAAACCCACAGGCTCCCAGGAAATCTGCGGTGTGGGAGTCTCCGAGCGGGTGGGTGACTGTCCATAGCTTGCCGACACAAGCATTGACAGTACCAGCCCAAAGCACTTGACAGACAACGACAGCGTGTAGTGTTCCATGCTTACTCCTTGCTCTCGGCAGCAAGTCCTCTCCGAATATTTATAAAGGCCATCTGTTTGTAAGGCAGTATATCACTTTTTCTTGCAATATCAAGGATTTGTGCTATTTTCTTGCATGTATCGGGAGAAATGATGAAAAACTTAGGATCGATGGCTCTGCGTTATATCTGTAAGGGGGCTGGTTGCTCAAACGTTGAATTTTATCGACTCGGTTCGTATGCCAGGGCGAAGATTAAATAGAATTGGAGACAAATACAAATGAGAATAATAAAAATCCCAAAAACGATATACGTGTTTTTGGGGATTATCTTAGCTTGTTGGACAGGCGATGTTTCTGCGCTGCAGGTAAAATCGCCGGATGGAAAACTTTGTGTCCATTTCACAGTAAAAGATTCCGGCAGGGCAAAGGCATGTCCGGTCTATAGCGTAAGTTACAAGGGTGACATTGTTATCGCCGAATCGCAGCTTGGTTTGGAGCTTGAGAAAGGTCCGCTGAAAGAGGAGCTGCACATCGTTAAACAGTCCGAGAGCTCCAGCGATACTGTGTGGAAACCGGTTTATGGCGAGCGCAGCACCATCCGTGACAACTATAACCAGCTCGAAGTGAATCTTCGTGAGAAGTCTGCACCCAATCGTTTGATAACGTTGACGTTTCGTGCTTACAACGAAGGTGTGGCTTTTTGCTACACGATTCCAAAACAGCAGGCCATGGACCGTGTCACCATTTCGAAGGAGTCAACGGAATTTTGCTTTCTGGCCGACCACACAGCTTGGGCTGTTTATACTGCGCAGGGCAATTACCAGAAGGTAACCCTTAGCCGCATCAATAGCGGCTGCGAGCGGCCGCTGACTATCCGCCTGGCCGACGACCTTTACCTGGCGCTGGGGGAGGCACGCCTGGTCGACTATGCGAGGACGAAGTTTGCTGCTCTGAGTGGTCGGCGCAACAGCCTGGTAAGCGATTTGAGCAGCAGTGTCATAGCCACGTTACCGATGACGACACCCTGGCGCGTGATAATGGTCGCAGATAGCCCTGGTCGGCTGCTGGAGAACAACTACATCATTCTTAATTTGAACGCTCCTTGTGCTATTGCCGACACGTCCTGGATCAAACCGGGCAAGGTGCTCCGAGAGGTCACCCTGACCACCAATGGTGGCAAAGCCTGTGTCGATTTTGCCGTTGAACACAATCTCCAGTACGTCGAATATGATGCGGGCTGGTATGGTCCCGAAAACAGTGACAAATCTGATGCAAAAACAGTATCTGTTGACCCTAAACGCTCAAAAGGTTCACTGGATTTGCACGCCGTTATCGACTATGCAAAGAAACGCGGCATTGGAATAATCTTGTATGTCAATCGCAAGGCACTCGAGCGCCAGCTCGATGCAATATTACCATTGTATGAAAAATGGGGGGTCAAAGGCGTCAAGTACGGTTTTGTACGCGTCGGTTCGCAGAAATGGACGAGTTGGCTGCACGAGGCAGTTCGCAAAGCGGCCGAGCACCACTTGATGGTGGACATACACGACGAGTACCGTCCCACCGGCTATTCGCGAACATATCCGAACCTGATGACCCAGGAAGGTATCGCAGGAGACGAAACCAGTCCGGTGAACTCACTGACCCTGAACATCCTGTTCACGAGGATGCTGGCCGGGGCCGCCGACAACACTATCTGCTATTACGACCAGCGTGTGGACCGCAATGCTTCTCACGCATATCAACTGGCCAAGGCCGTGTGCTTCTACAGCCCGTGGCAGTTTCTCTATTGGTATGACCGCCCCAAGGCTTCACCAAAGAAGACCGGCGGCGCCGGCGGTGCGGAAACGGGCATTGGCAGCGAGCCGGAACTCGAATTCTTCGACCATTGTCCGACTGTCTGGGATGAAACCAAAGTTATCTACGGCAGCATTGGTGAGTATGCCGTCATGGCCCGGCGCAGCGGCGAGAACTGGTTCATCGGTTGCATGAACAGCGGAAAGAGCCGTACCTTCGACGTACCCCTTGAATTCCTGTATCCCGGGACCAAATACATCGCCCACATCTATTCGGATGCTCAGAATGTGGCGACCAGGACGCATGTCAAAATCAAGTCTCTTGAGGCCGATAGTAGCACGGTACTGAAAATGGTCGTATCGGCCAAAGGCGGCCAGGCAGTCAAAATCGTGCCGGAGCAGGTGATGTCCCTTGACTATGCTCTTCAGAACTGCCGTGCACTCCCCAAATTCAAAGGCCCTTGCTATATAGTGGGAAACCGGTCAGATTCATATTAGCGGTCGATGGTATTAACTGGTATAAGTGGCAGCTAAAAAAAGCTTGTAAAATGCGGCGTAATGAAGATAATGGAGACCGAGGTCAAATTGTATCTGTCGAAAATAGTAGTATTTGAATTAGACACTGATTTTGCAGGAGTGGAAATGTTATGAGTGAAACTAATAAGAGAAATACTTCCCGTCGTGAGTTTTTGAAGAGTACCGGTCGCATCGCTGCGTCATCAGCTCTCGTGGCGGGGATTGTTCCGCGCATTTACGCAGCGGAGAATAACACCATCAACCTGGCACTTGTTGGCTGCGGAGGACGTGGTAGCGGCGCCGTTGGCAATGCTCTGTCTTCGAGGACCGGCCCGACTAAGCTCGTTGCAATGGCCGACGTTTTCGAGGACCGTCTGACTCGTTCGCATAAAGCCCTTAGCGACCAGTTTGGCGAGCGAATTGACGTGCCGCCGGACAGGCGTTTCCTTGGCTTCGATGCATATCGCAAGGCCATCGACTGTCTGCGTCCGGGCGACGTTATGGTTCAGGCCACACATTCGGCCTTCAGGCCGACCCACCTGGAATATGCTGTCCAAAAGGGTATTAATGTTTTTATGGAGAAGTCCTTTGCGCCTGACCCGGGAGGCACTAAGCGCATAATTTATCTTGGGGATGAGGCCCGGAAGAAGAACCTGAAAATCGGATGCGGGCTTATGTGTCGGCATTCGTCCGCAAGGCAGGCGTTGATACAAAAGATTCGCGACGGCGCCCTCGGTGACATTCAGCTCGTCCGTGCCTACCGCATGGACCCCGGTGCTCGGATGGAGCCGTTCAAAGGCGGACAAAGTGAGCTGCTTTGGCAAGTCCGGCGCCCGTATTTTTTCCTGTGGATTTCCTCGGCATGGTTCATTGAGATGATGATTCACCAGGTTGACGAATGCTGCTGGATAAAGGACGCCTGGCCGGTGGAGGCCCACGGTCTGGGCGGGCGAGAGCCTAACAGTAACGATTGCAGTCAGAACCTGCACACCTACTCCATCGAGTACACCTTTCCTGACGGCACCAAGGCCCTCGTAAACAGCCGGGCTATGTCCAATTGTCACAACGATTTCGCCACGTTTGTACACGGGACAAAGTGTGCCGCGCAGTTCTCTGGCAATGTTCACGCCCCGACGGTCCATATATACAAGGACCAGCGCACTGCGAAAGATAACATTGATTGGCGGCCGGAGAAGGAGAGGATTAGCCCGTACCAGGTCGAATGGGACGTGTTACTCAATGCAATCCGCCGGAACCAGCCGCACAACGAGGTCCAGCGGGCTGCGTTTACGAATCTGGCTTCTATAATGGGACGCGCAGCCGTCCACACTCAAAAAATTGTAACCTGGGGAGAAGTAACAGCTTCCAATTTCACGTTCTGCTCTGATGTGGGTGGTTTGACAAAGGATAGCCCTGCACCCGTACAGGCTGATGAGAAGGGCTGTTATCCCGTACCGGTTCCCGGAAAGTGGAAAGAAATCTGAGAAGTTGAGGGACTCT
This sequence comes from uncultured Pirellulales bacterium, assembly GCA_964451425.1. GTDB lineage: Bacteria > Planctomycetota > Phycisphaerae > Sedimentisphaerales > Anaerobacaceae > CS2-K091. The sequence goes on along the minus strand of CAYVIT010000003.1, from coordinate 48,003 downwards.
AATCCCTTCAGCCGTTTTCGAAAGTACTTCTTAGGCAAGTAGGGTAAATTTTTTATGCCCCATGCCGAAGAACAGAGTAGCAGTTTATTGAAATCGAAAACCTTCATAAGAAGTATTGGAGCGGTTGTTATCTTTAGCGGTATAGGTGTTTTGGCTGCCTGCTTTCTGCCGTACAGCGGACAAGGCTCGCAAACAGGTCTGTGGTATAGCGTCATCCCTCCATTATTGGCTATCATACTTGCTTTTTTGACACGCCATGTCGTTCTCAGTTTAGGAATTGCCATTGTAGTAGGGGGATTATTGACTCAGGTTCCACAGTCTCCCCTCAGTGCTGTCGTTTGGTTGGAAGGGCTCGAAGCGGCAGGTGTTTTTGTTGCGAACAGCGTTGCAGGCAAAACAAACCTTCAGATACTCGCCTTTATCCCGCCGATATTCGTGATGGTGGAGATAGTCGTTGCCTCAGGAGGTTTCAAAGGAATCATCATCTGGCTCTTGAAGTGGGTCAAGGGCGGAAAATCCGCTCAGACGGCTACTGCTCTGATGGGAATAGTCTGCTTCATCGACGACTACACGAATGCAATAATCGTCGGCTCGATGATGCAGCCCATCACCGACCGGTTTCGGGTCAGCCGCGAAAAACTTGCCTTTCTTGTCGACGCGACCAGCGCTCCTGTTGCGGGACTGGCCGTTATCAGCACGTGGATTGCTTATGAAGTCAGCCTTCTTGGCTCCGTTGGGCGGGAGTTGGGAATTGAGAAGAGCGGCTATTCAATGTTTTTCGACGCACTGAGTTTTCGCTTTTATTGTCTGTTGATGATTGCTTTTGTCTTTATACATATTCTTATGGGTCGTGATTTCGGCCCAATGAAAACTGCTGAAGCTCTGGCAAAGTCGGGCGGGTTGGCTGAAGAAGGTGATACTACTTCGCCCGAAGTCACTGCCTATTCACATCATTCGACAATGGCCAAAGGACCAGGCCGGGCGCTCAACGCCTTAATCCCCTTAGCGGGACTGCTGATTTTTAATATGACAGGCCTGTGGTTCGATGGAACCTCACAATTAGAGAAAAACATGCTTGAATGGCAGGCCCAAAGCCTCACTACTCCCGTAGAAAGTATGACCCCGAAACCTGTTGATATTGAAGCTCTTTCTCCGGTAAGCTTGGTTTATTGGCGCGAGGTTATAGGCCACGTCCAGAACAGCCCTCTTGTTCTTGCCTGTGCCGCGCTATTTGGCCTGACACTGGCTTTGATTTGCGCCAGGCTCTCTGCATCGCTGCACGTTTCCGTGATACGCAGATGTTTTTGGCAGGGCATCAAAAGGGCGGCGATTCCAATCGTTATACTGATTCTTGCGTGGTCCCTTAAGAATTGCTGTGACAGCTTGAAGACCGGTAAGTTTCTGACATCAATTTTGGCGGGTAGAGTGTCACCTTATTGGTTCCCGCCGATTCTTTTTCTTACGGCATCAGTAACCTCGTTTGCCACGGGCACCAGCTATGGAACGATGGCCATTCTCATCCCGACTGCTGTTCCGGTTGCCTTCGCGCTCGATGGTGACACTTATGGTCTCACCACGGTAATAAGCCTGGGCGCTGTACTGGACGGAGCCATCTTCGGTGACCATTGTTCCCCCATTTCTGACACGACAATTATGAGCTCAATCGCCAGCTCATGTAACCTCATAGACCACGTGCGAACGCAATTACCCTACAGTCTGTTTGTTGCCCTCCTCGCTTTGCTCTTTGCTTATCTTCCCACCGCTTGTGGCCTTTCGCCGCTGACGAGCATGGGCTTGTCAGTGTTGGTAATGCTCTGCTTTTTTATCATCCTCACACGCCTCGGCAGAAAAAAAGCTCCTTCCACACCTTCTTAATGACATTTAAAACGGTCAAACTGAGGTGGCGGTGAGCAGTGAAAGGCAGGTTGTTGGTAGTAATTGCCCATAAAATGGATTGGAACTTTTCGGTTAATTCGGGTATTATGGCCCTCCGTAAATTCTGGAGGTTTTTGCATGTAGCTTATTTGATGAATACTTACACGCGTTTTTAGGGGAGTACTTGTATGAAGAATCACAAAAGAAATAACAAAAAACAGGAAAACAAATTTTCTCGCCGGTTTTTCATTAGTAGCTCGGCTGCGGCGGTGGCATCACTGACTGTTGTCCCCCGGCACGTTTTGGGAGGCAAGGGTAATACAGCGCCGAGTGAAAAGCTCAATATCGCCGGTATAGGGGTAGGCGGCCAGGGAAGTGGGGATATCGACAACGTCAGCAGTGAGAATATTGTCGCACTTTGTGATGTGGATTCAAGACATGCCGCGGGTACTTTCAAACGTTACCCTAAGGCAACAAAATACAGCGATTTCCGAAAGATGTTGGAGAAGGAAAAAAACATCGATGCCGTAGTTATTGCCACGCCTGACCACACGCACGCTGTCGCTACTATGATGGCCATCAAAATGGGAAAGCACACCTACTGCGAAAAGCCGCTGACTCGAACAGTCTATGAGGCCCGTGCTATAGCCAAAGCGGCCCGCCGGGCTAAAGTCGCAACTCAAATGGGAAACCAGGGCATGGCGTTTGAGGGAAACCGGCTTATCAATGAATGGCTTTGGGATGGGGCCATCGGTCCGGTCCGCGAGGTCCACGCCTGGTCCGACCGACCAACACACAACGGGAATCTGTTCTGGGCACAGGGAGTTGACCGTCCTAAGGAGACACCGCCTGTACCTGCCACCTTGAGCTGGGACCTATGGCTGGGCCCCGCGCCATACAGACCATATCACCCGGCTTATGTGCCGTTCAAATGGCGGGGCTGGTGGGATTTCGGCTCGGGGGGATTAGGGGACATGGGCATCCACAATTTGGCTCCTGTTTTCTCAGCTCTGAAACTCACGGCCCCGACCAGTGTGCATTCCAGCTCGACCTTGTTTAATAACGAAACACTCCCTTTGGCCTCGATTGTGCATTACGAATTCCCTGCACGTGGCGGTATGCCGCCGGTTAAGCTGCATTGGTACGACGGCGGGATGTTGCCTCCGCGTCCGGATGAGCTGGAAGATAACCGCCGGTTGTCACGCGAGGATGGTCTCATCTTTGTCGGCGATAAAGGTAAAATGTACGTTGAGGGCTGGGGTGGTAACAGCCCAAGGCTGATACCGGAAGCAAAAATGAAGGCATACAAACGCCCGCCAAAGACGCTGCCCCGCTCCATTGGTCATCACAAAGAGTGGATTCAGGCCTGCAAAACAGGCAGTCCCACTCGTTCCAATTTTGACTTCGCCGGCCCCCTTACAGAGGCCGTCTTGCTCGGAACCGTCTCGGTTCGAACCGGCGGCAGGAAATTAATCTGGGATAGTGAAAATCTCAAAGTTACTAATGTACCTGAGGCCAATAAATACATCCACTATCGGTATCGTGATGGATGGACTTTGTAGCCTTATATGACTTTTTTGCTTATATCTCATTTGGAAAATCGGAAGTTATAAATGGCAAATATTCACGTAAAGATTTTATCTGATGCCGAAATTCAAACTATACATAATGCCAGTCTTTCCGTTCTTAAAAAGACAGGCATTATGATTCACCACGATGAAATATTAAAACTCGTCGCTGAGGCCGGCGCAACGGTGGATAAAAATAGTAAGATTGCGCACTTGTCCGAGCAGTTGGTTATGGATTGTATCGCCAAAGCTAAAAGGCAATATATTCTCTACGGGCGTGATGTGCAATGCACCGCTCGCTTTGGATATGGTGACCTCGTCTTGATGTCCAGTCCCGGCCAGTATGGGTGGATAGATTCGCAGACAGGCCGATTTCGCTCAGCTACGATAAAGGATACCCGCGATGCGATTTGTTTGGGAGATGCCTTGCCCAATATTACTATAGTAGGCTCAATGGCTCAGCCTGAAGAAGTCTCTGAAAAATATAGGGAGGTATTTTTAACAGCCGAGCTTGTGAAAGGAACTTGTAAACCAACACGGACCTGGGTTTTCAATCGCCGCACTGCTCGTTACGTCTTGGAGATTTATCGTACCATTGCAGGTGGCGAGGCGGCCCTGTGCAAACATCCAATGACGGAAGCATTCCTGGAGCCGATTAGCCCGCTCCAGTTGCCGCACGATGGTCTCGATGCTATGATAGAGTTTGTACAGGCTGGCCAACCGGTCAATATCGGCCCAATGGCGATGGCCTCCGGGACGGCACCGGCCACGTTGGCAGGCACATTGACGCAGGAAAACGCAGAAATACTTGCTACGGTAGTCATCTCACAACTATTGCAGCCGGGCACCCCCGTGACCTATGGCGGTATTCCTCACATTATGGACCCGGCTACTGGAATTTGTTCATTTGGCTCGCCTGAGCAGATGTTAATGGCTGTTGCTTGCGTACAGATGGGTCGTTTTTACGGTTTTCCTGTCTATATTAATGTTGGGCTTACAGACGCTAAAGTCCCCGATGTTCAGGCAGGTATTGAAAAAGGTTCTTCAATGATGTTGGGTGCATTGGCCGGCGCGGACACCTTCGGACACGCCGGTATCTGTGGAACCGACCACGGTGCGAGCCTTGTCTGGCTGGCCATCGACGATGAGCTGATGGCGTATGTAAAACGAGTCGTGCGCGGCTATGAAGTTGATGAGGACACTGTTGCCACCGAGATCATAGATAACGTTGGCCCAACCGGCAGTTACCTTGCTGAGGAACACACGGTCAGGCACTTCCGTGACCAGCTCTGGCTCCCCGACCAAACCTGGACAAGGGCACCTTGGGATCTTTGGGAAAAAGAAGGCCGAAGCTCAATGGCTGACCGAATTCAAAAAAGGGTAGAGCATATCACTGCGACTCATAAAGTCAAACCTTTGGATGAGGCCCTGGTCAAAGAGATTGACCGTATTGTAGAATCTGCAAAAAAGCAGTTGCAATAAGGTTTATGGAGTTTGTAAAAAAGTAGTTGGCACAAGAATATAAATATGTTAATAATATGCTGTTTTGGATGGGCTCGATTGGTCATAAAACACTGTTAAGATGAGAGGATGATTTATGAAAAGTATCACACGCCGAGATTTTGTAAAAAGTTCAATAGCTGGTGGCCTCGCTTTAGCGGCGCCGTTTTCTCGTGTCCGGGGGGCAAACGATGACCTGCGCGTCGCAGTAGCGGGCATTCGTGGCAGAGGTTGGGGGCTTGTGGGAGGTTTTCACGATGCAGCTGGTGTGCGCGTCGTTGCGCTGTGCGATGTTGACGAAAAGGTTCTTGACGGACGAGTCAAGAGATTCAAAGACCGCAATGAAAAGGTCGATGCATATATCGACTGCCGAAAGATGCTCGAAGATAAGTCAATTGATATCGTGGCCATCGCAACCCCCGACCACTGGCATGTCCCTTTGGCTGCCTGGTCCATCGTGGCAGGCAAAGATGTATACGTCGAAAAGCCTATTAGCCATACTATCTCCGAGGGACGCCTGCTTGTGAATATGGCACGTAAGCACGGTAGGATAGTCCAGCACGGTACACAGTCCCGAAGTGCAAAAGGCCTTGTAGATGCCATCGAATACATGAAATCAGGTGAACTCGGCAATATCCGAATGGCCAAGGCGATAAACAGCCAGCGCAGGGGCGAGATCGGCCGTCAGCCCGACACTGAAACACCACCGCACGTACACTACGACCTCTGGCTCGGACCGGCACCGAAAAGACCTTTCAACGTCAACAGGTTCCATTATAAATGGCACTGGTGGTGGGATTATGGTACCGGTGACACGGGTAACGATGGCATACACCAGATTGATATTGCCAGATGGGGTTTGGGAGTTGAATTGCCCAAGGCTATCACGTGCAGCGGTGGACAATTATGGTACGATGATGACCATGAAACGCCCGATACACAAATCGCAACTTTTGAATACGATGATGTTTACCTGGTTTATGAGATGAGGTTGTGGACACCTTATCCACACGAGGGACACGAGAACGGCAATATCTTTTATGGTGACAATGGAAAAGTCTCTATCGGCAGGGAGGGCTGGCAGGTGACCTTCAGCGACGGCAAAAAGGGACCGGGAGGTGATCGCGGTGATGGCTCCCATATCGAGAATTTTATAAAAGCGGTCCGCAGCCGTAAGATAAGTGACCTGAACGCCGACGTTGAGGTCGGCCACCACTCAGCCGCGCTTTGTCACATGGCCAACATTGCAATGCGAGTTGGTCGGCGACTCAAATTCGATGCTAAGCGCGAACAATTCATCGATGATGCCGAGGCCAATACATATTTGACAAAACAGTACCGTAAAGGCTATGAGCTGCCGACTCTCTAAATCCAAGCAGCATACTGCCGGAGAAATACAGAAATAGTGTGCGGTTCAGAACCCTTGATTGTGTTATAACTAAATCTCCAACAATCGAGCTGTTACATACAGCAAAGGGTTCGCGTTATCACTTTCAACCAAGGGTGTACAGTATTTTTCAATAACAAGCGTTGTGGCGTCGTTTGCCGACCAATCCATCTCATTTTTAAGGATAAGAGCATATTCCAACAAAGCGTCAAGCCATCGACCGGCTGCCGCATAATGTGTGCCGTCGTCGGTATGGGCTGCAAGTGCCTCAGCAATCATAGCCAACTGTTCTTCTGATATCGGGGCGTCTTGAGAAATGAACTTGTTGACCACACGTGCCAAAGCAGCCGTGCCGGTGCCGTTGGGGTCATTGAGAATTTTAGCTCTGTCTAAAAGTTCAACGGCCGCCTCACACGCCTGGATATCCGTTGAATAAATGAAGGCCTCAGTGACGGATATCTGAAGATTTTTTTCTTCAATGCCGAGTTCTGCAGCAAGCCATTTCATCAAAGCAGGGCAGCCGCCTTTTTCGAATTCTTCTTCCTCACTTGTCCAACCTGCTGGTCTGTAAAGTGGCGCCGGCTCAATGTAAGGCTCCTCATTTCCGCCGGGTGACTCGGGTGGTTCGGGTGGTTCGGGTGGGTCGGACGGCTCGGGTGGCTTGGGCGGCTCTGGTGGTTCGGGTTCCTCAGCATGGCAGCCGCAGGCCATACCTTCACCGACGCCGCGGCCCTGATTACCCGTCCAGGTATTGCCAACTCCGTTGCCTTTGTTGCCTTTACCCCAGTTTCCTCTGCCATTACCGCCGCCGGGATTGCCGCATCCCTTCTTGGGGTGATTACCGCCGTGTCCCGGATTAGCGCCCTTGGCACCAATTGGCTCTGGTACTTCCAGCGAGAATGACAGCGAATTTAGATTTGTTATTGCTTTGGAAAAAACATCACCTGCAGCAAGACATATATGCCCACCTTGCGGAAGGCCCTTTTTTGCATGGTTAAAAGGTTTTAAGGTCGGGCTGATTCCTGATGGAGGGCAAATTTTAACCATAACATTGCCTCGGGGCCGACAGACAAGAAGCGTGTTACCTGTAGATACTGCGAAGTTTCCATTTGAGCCGGTTCCAGCACTTATGTTGGTAACATCGTGACTGATGGGAGTACCGTTTTGTTTAGCGAAAGAACTGTTGGCGCTTTTACCTCCGCTGCCTGCGATGATACCGGCGGGATTGACGCTTAAATTTGTATGCGGATTGGCATGAGGATTAGCATGAAAATTGGCGTGAGGGTTGTTGATACCAATCCCTTTACCCCCGGATTTGGCTGATGCAGCAGAAAGCAATATACTCAGGCATAGGTAGAATATCAGAAAATACGTATTGATTCCAGGTTGCTCTCTATGAGAAAATGCTTTAAGTAGCTTCATACTTTTTCCCCTTCCGGTAGTTGATTTTTGTAGTGAACTATGTTAAAGTTATTGTGCTTTAAGAAAAATCGGCTGTTCTTAAAAACACCCCCAAATTTCCCTGATTAGTTATTAGAGTATCTTAACTTTTTTGACTCTAAATGTCAAGCTAAAACTGCTCGGTTTGATGGGATTGACGCATACTGGAAACTTCTTTTTTTCGGTTCCGAGTAAGGAGCGGACAAGTCGGATTTTCTCGGACTAAATAGAAGCATTCGTGCTGATAAGGAGATGTTTTTTTTCGTGTGGAGCTTTTTATGAATTATTCTGATTCCAGGTAAAAAGATAACTGCTGTTTGTTTTTTTCTTTTTGTGGTTTCGAAAAATTCACAAATCTTTCCTAACCGTCTGCATGTGTCCTTCTTTGCTTGTATTCCTGTTTTATCAGGTCTGATGCTCGTAAGGCCGCCGATTTGCTGAAATCAATTACCTTGTGCAGTCCCTCATTAAAAGCTGTTGCAAATTCGTCCGACTTTAGAACCGAATGAGCAAAGTTTCTTTCAATGGCTCGATTCTCTGTGTTTTGAGGTACTGGTGCCAGACAGTAAATTGCCGTTGTAAAACCGGCAAAGTAGACCACAAGCAGAAAAATAAGTTTGTGTCTCCAGCCTCTGATGAACGATTTACGCCTTTTTCTTATTCTCATCTTTGGCTCCTCCCAAAAATGGATAATAATAAATTCCCTCTGTTAAGTCCTTAAAGGTATTATACCATAAATGAGTGCAGCAGGGGAAGTAATTCTTGAACTATTGTTAAGTTAATCCCGGCACGACAACAAAAAAGATGCGTATAAATTATGTGATAACCAACGGCATCCTTTTTCCCGCCTTTAGCTTGTGCAAAACCCCTTTTTTTCGGACGCATCCGGATAATCAGCATACCTTCGATGGCCTCTAATCCAACTGTTTTGCTTCTACGCTGGACATTTCTTATACTTTATATAGTCCACAGAAGTAGCTGAAAATCCAATTGGCTGGGTGTTTTTTCCTGACCGGAAAAACGAAACACATAGAAGTCAGAGACGAAGTTCTTGCTATTCTGTTTTGCAGATTTACAAATGCCCCTGTTCAATATGAACCTCAGGATTATAAGCACATTCGGGGTGCCGTTGATGCGTTCAAGAGCTTCCTCCCGTCTTTGCTATGAAAAGCAGATAATTTATATCTCGTACATGGGGTTATTATTATGAAGAAAAAAAGAAGATCGCGTAAAGCTGTATTTTCTCTTGCGATATGTGCGGGTATTTTCTGTGCATGGTGCTGTGTTTTGTTAATGGCTGAAGAGTATGACTCGGCACGCCGCAAATTGGATGTTCACGAGCAGGAGTTTCAAGCCTGGGAAGCCTGCCGTCAAACTAAGCCCAGTTATTTTAAAAGCAATTCAGAAGCGGTGAGCTCCTGCCTGAAAAACTTAAACGAAGCACGAGACAATCCCTGGATGAGTCTCCCAAAAGGACAGTTGGTTGGATTGTTCGCATTAGCAGCTTTAGCAAGTGCAGTTGGGGGCAGCTTGGTTACTTGGATTGTTGTCTGGCTTGGAGGGCTGTCTATTTATAGATTCATTAGGTGGCTGGTGTTTTGCTGTTGGCGGAAACCGTGCAGGCGGGTGAATAACACTAATATATGAAGACTTTCAGTTTAATAGGACGGCGAAAATGATAAGTGAGAACTTTTCACAGGGCACTATGTTTGTTGATTTGGCTCCGGAGCCCCAAATGTGCGACGAGTTGGAAACTATCAGCGGGGCCATGCGTGCTATAGGTGACTGTGATATAGTGGTTGATTTTTCCAACGCCGATATTGTTACTGCTTCAAGTCTCTCAAAGCTGCTGAAATTGCGGCAGATGTTGATAGATTCCGGGCGGCGCCTTATCCTTTGTGGCCTTGCCGGCAATACCAGAGGTGTTTTTGCGAAGACTGCCCTTGACCGGGTTTTTGAATTCGCGGCTGACAAGTCTGGAGTGCTGTCAGGTGTCTAATTCCCTGCACTGACATTCGGGAAAGCATATATTAACTTAAGCCCAATCCTCATTCCACGCCCGGCTGCCATAGATATAAAAACTGTGTCCCACTCGAATTCAACCAGTCCGGCAGCTCCACATTTATCAAAGCCCCAACAACGCCCTCATCACTCATGGCCGTGCTGTATACGTTTGCTTTATAACCTAACGGGCGGTGATACATAACCACACGGGCTTTCTCCAAACCGGCAATCTTTTTGGCCCATTCAATCCCATCTGCAGGATATCCAATCCTGTCTATCAGCTTTTCCTTAAAAGCCTCTTCAGCCGTGAACACCCGTCCGTCTGCAAGCCCCCGAAGTTTTTGTTCTCCAATGTCTTTACGGCCTTCCTCTACCACCGTCAGGAATTGCTCGAAAAACTGGGTAACAATGCCTTCAAGCACTTTGCGCTCTTCAGTGCCCAAGTCGTGCAGTGGTGACCCCAAATCTTTCAACTCCCCGCTCTTAATCGCCACTGCTTTAACTCCGATTTTTTCCATCGTCCCGGCCACGCTGAACGTATGCATAATAGTCCCGATACTGCCCGTAACACTGCCAGGCTGGGCCATAATACCGTCGCTGCCGCACGCTACGTAATACGCCCCGCTGCATCCTAATCCAAGGATACAGGTCACTACCGGCTTCCCTGTCTTCCGCTTAAACTCCCGCAGACTATGATACATAATATCGCTTGCCGCTACCGTCCCGCCGGGTGAATTGATACGAAGCACTACCGCCTTGACAAGTCGGTCAGATGCCGCCTTGTCCAGCTTTTCAACAAACATACTCACCGGATTGTCTCCCTCTTGCATCCACCCGCGCTTGCGCCTGTTAATTAGCAGACCGTCAACATCAATGACAGCTATCTTATTTCGAATGAAAATGCCTTCATCTCGCTGTATTTTCGTTTCTTCGAGCCGCTGATGGGTGGGAACGAGCTCTATTCGAAAAGCCGTCGGCCCGCATCCTGCTAATATCACCAACGATAGTAACAAAGCTATATTAAACCAAACATATCTTTTAGCCATTACTTGTCCTCCTGCTAAAACTATTAGTTTCATTTTAACTGTACCAATCTAACAAAATTCATCCGCTGCGCCCAACAGAAATTGTCATGCATTTTTATGTGGAAATGACACATCACAAAAGGACTTGGAATGCGCAGTGATTTCGTGTATTATGTTGTCAGTATAGAAACGCCTGTGGCGGGCTGCCTATAGGCACTGTGGACAACAAATGTAGCTTAAGTTGAGGAAAATAATGGAACCAGGTTTATATAATGCGGGAACAGAGCCCACTATAAAGAGTTCCTGTTTTTTTATCTTTCTGATGCTTACTTTATTTGCGGTACCTGTTGCTGTTTGTGCCTCTCAAACGTCAGACATACAGGGATTGAGGGATATTCCATCGCCGCGAGCTGAAATGAACCTTGAAAAAATACCTTTTAAGATAGTGTATGAAACGTACCGCAAAACGGATGGCAGGAACAATTGGGAGCTGTTCCTGATAAACGCAAATGGTTCCAATCCAGTTAATCTTACCAGCACCCCTGATATTGATGAGATGTATCCGCACGTTTCTCCTGACGGCACAAAGATTTGTTTCGTTATTGATGAAGGAGCGGGAAGAAGAAAGGTTCGAAGTGTCTACTATATGAACATCGATGGGGCCGGCCGTGTCAAAGTTGCTGATAACGCTCGCCAGCCCTGCTGGGCCCCTGATAGTCAAAGCATCGCATATCTCAAGGGAGAGTATGAACGCTATAGCACAAGGGAGTACGCAACCTCGGGACTTTTTATTTATGACGTCAAGACACGTCAGCATCGCCGGCACCCCAACAATGCTTTGCTCCACATTTATGCTATTTGCTGGTCGCCGGACGGAAACTGGTTTGCTGCTGCCGTGCAGGGCGGAATAGAGTACAGCGATACTATTTTGGCCTTTGAGGCAAATGGGACGAAGCTCTTTGATTTGGAAAAGTGGGAAGTTCGGGGATGTAGGCCTGACTTTAGTCCGGACGGCACTAAGATGACCTGGGGGGAAACGGATTGGAATCTCTGTGTCGGCGATTTCGATACCAGGTCCGGTACGCCGCGCGTCACTAATATTCGTGATGTCGTCAACTGCAGTCGTAGATTTAAAGTATATCACGTTGACTTCTCACCGGATGGCGGATATATCGCTTTTAGCTATGGCCACTTTAACGGAGGTCAACAGGTAGGCGGTAAAGCCAGAGGCTGGAATATCTGCATCGCTGATATGACCGGCAAATGGGTACAAATCACCACAGATGGAAATCATAACAAGGAGCCCGATTGGGTGCCGATTGCAATTCCAGACAGTCAGTTGGTGACGAAGTAAAAGCGATAGTAATTTAATTTGAAAGGATTGAAAGAAAGAAGGGCCAATATGTCAAAGACTAAGTCGTTAGGAATGGGTATAGGCATTGTTTTCTCACTTTGTTTAATTTTCTTTACGGCAAATGAAGATGTTTACGGGTCCGAGACACTTTCAAAGGATAAGTTGGCCCAGTTGCCCTTTAAAATTGTATATGAAACATACCGCAAAACCGACGGCAGGGAAAACTGGGAGCTGTACCTGATAAATGCCGATGGCTCTAATCCCGTTAATCTCACACGCACGCCGGATATAGATGAGTTGTATCCCCACGCCTCTCCTGATGGTACTAAGCTCTGTTTCGTTACTGATGAATTAGTGGAAAAGAAGAAAACTCGAAATGTCTACTTTATGAATCTCGATGGAACCGGCAGGGTAAAGGTCGCTGATAACGCACGGCAGCCCTGCTGGTCGCCCGACAGCAAAACGATTGCCTATCTAAAGGGCGAATTTGACCACTACACTACAACTGATTACGCAAGCAGGGGACTTTTCATCTACGATCTTAAGACTGGTACACATAAGGAACACGCGAATAAAACTTTCCTTCACCTGTATAATATATCTTGGACACCTGATGGCAATTGGTTTATTGCCACCGTCCATGGAGCAATGGGATATAAGCATACCAACCTCGCTGTTCAGTCACGTGGAACAAAGGTCTTTGATTTGAAAGTGCCGGGATGCAGGCCGGACGTGGATCCGGACGGCAATAAGATAGTATGGTGCCCGGACGAGAAAGTGCTATGGATTGGCGTTTTGGATTTGACAACACCTGTACACGAAGTAAAGAACAGGAGCATCCTTTTTGCGACGTCGGGACCTCAGATATATCAGCAGCATGCTGACTGGTCACCTGACGGCAGGTTCATTGCTTTCAGTCGAGGGCCGAAAAAGGGTGGTGCAGGTAAGTACCCAGTTGCGCCCGGCAACCCGGCGAAGGGCTGGAATATCTGTGTGGGGGATATGACGGGAAAATGGGTGGAAATAACAGGTGATGGTAAACATAATAAGGAACCGGATTGGCTGCCGATGCCGACTCCGGGTCGTTGAGCAAAAAATGTATTGGACGAAAGGTAATCTGCTTGAGTTTTATATACGTTCGTAAAGGAGACAATATGGCAAGGAAAAAGTTGTCGTTAACGGATATAAGCATAATTTTTTTTCTTTTGTTATTTTTCTCTGCGATAAATGAAAATGTGTACGGCTCTGAGGGACTTTCTAAGGAGAAGTTGGCCAGGCTCCCCTTTAAAATCGTGTACGAAACCTACCGCGAAACAGATGGCAGACAAAACTGGGAGCTATACCTGATAAATGCCGATGGTTCCAACCCCGTTAATCTTACCCGCACGCCGGATGTAGATGAATTGTATCCCCACGCCTGCCCTGACGGCACAAAGATTTGTTTTGTTGTCGATGAATTGGTAGAAAAGAAAAAAACTCGAAATGTTTATTATATGAATATCGATGGGCCCGGACGGGTCAAGGTAGCCGATAACGCACGTCAGCCCTGCTGGTCGCCCGACAGCAAAACGATTGCCTATCTAAAGGGCGAATTTGACCGGTATACTATTACCGACTACGCCACGAAGGGCCTTTTCTTTTATGACATAGAAACACACAAACACACGCAGCATCCAAACATAAATTTGCATCATCTGTATAACATTTGCTGGTCACCCGATGGCAATTGGTTTCTTGCTACCGTTCACGGTGGAATGGGTTTCAAGCACGCGAATCTTGCTTTTAAAACAAACGCAAATAAAGTGTTTGACTTAACGAAATATGGTGTCACGGGCTGTAGGCCTGACTGGAATTTCGACGGCAGCAGGATTACATGGGGTTTAAGCGATTGGGATTTGTGCGTGGCCAATATCGACACAACTACCGGCGAACCGCGCGTTACAGATGTCCGTCGCGTTATGAAGTGTGGCAAAGAGGATGAAGTCTATCACTCTGAATTTTCGCCGGATGCCGAATACATTGCCTTCAGCCACGGTCCCAAGGCAAATGAAATTGTAGGCGGAAAAGCGCCGGGATGGAATATTTGTGTCAGTGATATGGCAGGTAATTGGGTCAAAGTCACCACCGATGGCAACCACAATAAAGAGCCCGATTGGGTCTCGATTCGGATGCCGGGCCGTTAAGTGAATACGAAGTTTGGGAATATTGCGGATGGGCATAAGATATACGAAACTGACTATAAGGCTCTTTTGTCTATTATTGATATTATTGGTAATGCCTGACTGCCGCCGTGCAAAGGATTCCATTGATGTGACCCGGGTTGTAAAGACAAAGACGGGTATAGAAATGGTTGTAATTCCGGCAGGCTTCTTTGATATGGGAAGCAGTAAAGGTGCGGCCGATGAGTTGCCTGTACATAAGGTATGGGTCGACTCCTTTTGGATGGATAGGTTCGAAGTGGTTCAGGAACAATTCAAGAAATATCAAATCTCCGACCCATCCCATTTCAAAAGCCCCGACCGGCCCCTGGAGCAGATGAACTGGACGGATGCCGCGATATATTGCAACGAACGTTCACTTGCTGAAGGACTTGACCCTTGTTACGATGAGCAAACTTGGAAGTGCAGCTTTGAAGGCAACGGATACAGGCTGCCCACGGAAGCAGAATGGGAGTATGCCTGTCGGGCGGGCACGAGCGCGAAGTACAGCTTTGGCAGCGATGCACGTAAACTCAAAGCAAATGGTTGGTTCGCCGGTAATTCTTCCGGAAAGACACAACCTGTCGGGCGGAAGAAACCGAATTTATGGGGACTTTATGATATGCACGGGAATGTAGCAGAATGGTGCAACGATTTTTATTCCGAGAATTATTACGAAAAAAGCCCTCAAAGAAATCCAAAAGGACCGGCTGCTGGTGAAGAAAGAGTCCTGCGAGGCGGCGCCTGGAACTCAACGGCAGATGCTCTCCGCTCATCCAGCCGCGCAAGCGACCCTTCGATTGATGATACTTGTCTTGCCAGCGACGCGATAGGCTTTCGCTGTGTCAGGAACGCACCTAATAACAAGCCTGCCGAGGAAAATAGTATGGAAGAAAACAAACCTCATAACCCGTCTAAAACAGGATTAGTTTACCACGATATTTACCTTGAGCACAAAACGACCCCGGACCATCCGGAATCGCCGCAAAGGTTGGTCGCGATACTCGACAGGTTAAAACAGAATGGATTATATCCTAAATTATTAATACTTACCCCATCCCCGGCTACAGTTGAATGGATCGAGACCGTTCACAGCCCTGAGTATATAAAGCGGGCCGAAAACAGTTGCCAAAAAGGCACAAGATTCCTGGATTCTTTGGACACTCCCATATCGCCTAAATCATACGATGCCGCGTTGATGGCGGTAGGGGGGGTATTCTCCGCCATTGATGCCGTTATGCAGGAAAAAGTTACAAACGCCTTTTGCGCGGTCCGCCCCCCCGGTCACCACGCTATCGAAGATGAGGCAATGGGATTCTGCATGTTTAACAACGTTGCCATCGGCGCCCGCTACCTTCAAAAGCAGTACGGCCTGTCAAAGATACTCATTGTCGATTGGGATGTCCATCACGGCAACGGGACTCAGGCAGAATTTTATGACGACCCGAACGTTCTCTACTTCAGCACGCATCAATATCCATTCTATCCGCGTACCGGCGCCGAAACAGAGAAGGGCGGTGGTAAGGGTCAAGGTTACAACATAAACGTCCCCTTACCCGCCGGCTCCACAGATGCCGATTATCTGCAGGCCTTTAAAGAAAAACTCGAGCCTGCTGCTTTGACGTTTTCCCCGGATTTTGTCCTTATCTCTGCCGGTTTCGATGCCCACGAAAACGACCTGCTCGGCGGTATGAAGGTCACGACGCAGGGATTTGCCCAGCTTACGGCAATCGTAAAAACTATAGCCCAAAAGTGCTGCCAAGGCCGTCTCGTTTCTGTTCTTGAAGGAGGCTATCATCTGGAAGGCCTGGCTGATTCAGTAGAAGCACACATTCAAGAGTTGATGAGATAGAAGGGCACAAGAAATGTTATTTCACACCTGGGCCTTCGCATTGTTCTTCCTGATTGTGTATCCACTTTATCTCGCTCTCAAACGTACGAGATTTGGCCTTCCCTGGCTTTTGATTGTTTCCTATTTTTTCTACGCATGCTTCAATCCACTTTATCTAATCCTGATAGCATATTCGACTATACTGGACTACACGGTTGTTGCTGTTATGGAAAAAAAAGGACGCCGAAAGATATGGCTTTCCATAAGCATCGTAAACAATCTCTGTCTGCTCAGCTTTTTCAAATACGCCGGCTTCATCACCGATAACCTCAACGCGCTCTTATCTTCATTGAATGTCCCCTATGTCCTCCCCGCACCAGGCATTTTTCTACCCGTCGGCTTATCGTTCTACATCTTCCAGTCCATGAGCTACACCATCGACTACTACCGCGGCAATATAGAAGGAGAAAGAAGCCTCATAAGATATGCCACCTTTGTCTCGCTTTTCCCTCGACTGCTGGCCGGACCAATCGAAAGGGCCAAAAGCCTCCTCCCACAGTTGCATAAGAAACCCACAGTCTCCATTCAGGACGTCTCTGATGGCCTTTCTCTCTTTATTGTTGGGCTCTTCAAAAAAGTCGCCCTTGCCGATTATCTTGCTCTTTACGTGGACAAAATATATTCGACTCCCGACCAGTTTCAGTCGCCAGCCTTGATGCTGGCTACCTTCCTGTTCTGCTGGCAGATTTATTTCGACTTTAGCGGCTACACCGATATGGCGCGGGGCATAGCGAGGATGATGGGCTTTCGCCTGATGTTAAACTTCAATAACCCGTATTTGGCAACAAGCCTCGGTGACTTCTGGTCGAGATGGCATATCAGTCTTTCTTCCTGGTTCAAGGACTACGTCTATATTCCCTTGGGGGGCAACCGAAAGGGAAAGTTTAACACTTACAGAAATATGTTTCTGACTATGGTAATTTCGGGATTATGGCACGGTGCCGCATGGACCTTTATCATCTGGGGTGCGGTGCACGCGCTCGGCCGATTTTGCACAAGGGAGATGGAAGCAACCTCGCTCTACAAAGAAAAAGTGCCGAGAATCCTCAAGCAATTATTTGTATTTATTTTCGTTACCTTTGCTTGGATTTTCTTCCGCGCCGAAAGTATCGGTGATGCCTGGATAATTATAACCAGAATTTTCACCTCAGGATTTGCAGAACCACATTGTCCGGCCCTTGCCCTGGTTTTGATTTTTGCCGTCTGGCTCTATCAGTTTGCTTATGAATCTAAGATTAGATGGTTCCTTGAGCAGCGCGTCGTGCGCATAGGCATAATTATACTTATGGTTTTATACCTGGCTCTGTGTGCGCCTTCGAGCGAACAGCCTTTTATCTATTTACAGTTCTAAGCTGTTGCCAAAGAGGTTATAGATGATACAAGAAAAAGACATATATAATACTGGTTACTCGATACCTGTTCCTCGTAGAAACGGAAAATCGAGAACCGAGGAAGTTCCTTTCGGTTCCAACTGCGCCAGGTTATCTCTGGCCGACTGGCTCATTGTCGCAATCATTTTATCAGCCGTTGTTTACTTTGCCCCGATGCTTTGGGAACGGGCCGAAAAATTCGTGCCCTCCTCAGACTATCGCATACCCTATGATTTAAGCAGCGACTATTGGCTTTACGAGCGTTACTGCCGATTCGCCTGCTCCCGGTATGAAACGCTGATTATAGGGGATTCCGTCGTATGGGGACATTTCGTACCGATGGATAACACGCTGTCGCATCATCTCAACGACCTCGCAGGCACCGAGCAGTTCGCCAATCTCGGCGCCGATGGGACGCACCCAGCCGCTTTAGAGGGATTGCTGCGATACTACGGCAGGGATATCTCAAACAAGAACGTTATTTTACATCTAAATCCCTTGTGGATGACTTCTCCCAGGCACGATTTGCAAACCGAAAAAGAGCACCATTTCAATCATCCTAAGCTCGTCCCCCAGTTCACGCCGAAAATTCCCTGCTACAAGGCTTCGTTTCCTACCAGAATCTCAAACGTTGTGGACCGCTGCGTTCCTTTTTTTAACTTCAGTTCGCACTTGAATATCACCTGTTTCCAGAGCATGGATGTCCCCGCATGGACTATCGAGCATCCCTATGAGAATCCTCTCGGATCTATCACATTCCGCCTTCCCACCTCCGACGATTACGAACGGCCTAAAGATGCTGCCCGTCCCGGCAGGGGGCCGGGCCAAACATCCCTCCAGTGGGTCGAGCTGGAAACGTCACTGCAATGGCTTTTCTTCAGACGGTCTGTCAATTTTTTAAGGCAAAGAAACAACAGGGTATTCGTCCTCGTCGGCCCCTTTAATGAGCACATGCTTGACGGAGATATCCTTGATACCTATCGAAACTTGAAAATCCAGATTGAAGTTTGGCTTCAGCGAAATAATCTCCCCTACTATATGCCCGAAGTACTACCTGCTCATTTGTACGTTGATACCAGTCATCCTTTGGGTGAAGGGTATGCCGCGATTGCAAAACAACTTTTTGAAAATGCAGCTTTCAGGTCGAATATCTTGTCCTCCGGCAGCAGTGGCAATGATTGAGATGTTCGAAAAGGATTTGGGCCTTACATAAAAAAACCCCTGCGAGGCCGGTTCGAGGATATTCCTTTTATTTCATTTTTTTAAAATGTCTGAAATACTCGACCTTATGCTTCGCAGGGGCATAAATAAATTATTAACGGCTCTTTCCTTTATCCTTCTTAATCTTCCCTTTCTATGTCCGAATTACCATCTGACTTGTTTGAAATGCTCTTAAGGCGGACAAAGCAAGTTCAAACTAAAATGGCCCTATTGGTCATTTATCAGAGCCGCTTTTTTTCATTCTCTTTAATAGCGCATCGGCAGATTCTGTTCTTGTTCTTGAACCTTTTTTATGCACCCGCCGAGGATGGCCTAATGGCCTTTTAACGCAGGCAAAATTGCTCACCTTATGAAAGCTTATCAGCCCTTCTATGCTGCTCCAGATTTCCAGATTAATAGCTTTCCTCTGTTCCAAGGACCGGCTAATTCCCCCTTTTTAACCCCGATAATGTGAAATCTTCTTGGCGAAGTTTTTTTTGAACGAAACCGAAAAAAACAGGTATTTTTGTTCTTTTGACACGGCAGATAGATTTGTCGGCTCCAGGATAATGCTACCTTGCCCGTTAGGAGTGATAAAGTTTTGTAAATCGCTCTTAATCTCAATAAGTCCGCGATATTCGTTTAAGACTGGCGGGTGCAATTGGAATCACGCTCTGCCGAATAGTGGTTGGTTGAGGGTAAAAAACAGCAGCGCTCCTACCAGGGAAATTCTTTTAAGCCTGTTCCTTTTGCAACAAAATAGACGGGCCGTTCTGACAGTGTTACGTTATCGACTTTCAAATCATTGCCTTGCAAATCCACTGCACGCCAGCCTTTTCCGGTCAGAGATATCTCCCTTGGCTCTGCACCTTCTTGGGCCCAGGCGACAATTACTGTCCGTCCATCGGTTTCAAAACCGTAGGCTTTTATCATTTCAGGGCCTTTGAGGGGGCCGAGAGACTTTATCGGTGGCAAAAGTAAATTTGACATCGCAGATTGCGTTACTAACATCTTTCGGGGCGACCCGGCCCACTCAAAAAATATCCCCGAAAGGCTATCGTTATTAAGGCTGCCTAAGGTGCCGGAGTGGTAGATGATTTTCTCCGCTCCATAACTTAACAACAGCGTGTTGAACTTGACCTGCCACTCGGCAGCTTCTATCTCAGAGTCAGCCGGCTTAATCCATGTGCTGTCGTAGGGTTCAAAAGGCATGTCATCATCGGCATAGTATGCACCTTCCGTGAACCAGATAGGTTTGTCCCCTCCCGCTGAACGCATTCGTTCACGTAAATGACGCAAAGCTTCTTCATACGCGCCAGGTTCTGTCAAACCCGGATAGCTGTGCAGGTTGAGAATATCTACCCAGCGCAAGCCGTCGGCGTCGATAAATTCTTTCGTGTAGGTAGTAGGGCTGCCCGCTATGCCGCCGATGACTAACGAATCCGGGTCGGCTTGTTTCACCGCATTATAAGCTGCTCGCAGCAGCTCGACATAGTCCTCGACACGATAACCTTTTCCACGCGGCAGTGCGTACGATGTGTATATAGGTTCGTTTAGTATTTCCCACACTTGGAGCCGGTCCCGGTAGTGTTGCACCGTTTTGTGCACGTACGTAGCAAACTCATTCATGTCACGAGGCATGTAGGCTATCCGCTCCCTGCTCACAGGGTAGCGCTCGGTTGTTTTTACCTCTGCCCCGGCGCTCGATGACCAGTTGCTGGAGGGAAAAGGCAGCAACCCCAATACTTTCAGTCCTCGTTCTAAAACACGGTTGATTTGGTAATCGGGTTGTGTGAATTCAAACTTTCCCTGTTCCTGCTCCACGTCGTGCCATTTCAGTGACCAGTCACGGAACCAGCAGAGACCGATTTGTTTGCTCAAATCTAATAAGTGAGGCCAGGGGTAGGCATGGTTCATTCCGAACAGGCTGTCTGGTTTCGTGTAGGCCTCGATAATGGCGAACCGCATCGGCTGGTGGACTATTACTTCCGCACCTTCAGCACGCAGGTGCAGGCGGTAAAAACCCTTCTGTCGCACGCCGCAGCGAATAGGTACACTCACCTTCTGCACCGCCCCAATATCAACCGGAACGGCTGCTTCGTACACAACTGCGTCATCGAAGTTCGTTGTGCGAGCTTGCAGCGTAGCAGACCGAGGAACCTGCTCGGCGTTAAAAACCGTAGCAGACATCTTTGGCTCATTGCCGTAAGAGAAAATGTTTCCTAAGCGCCCCGTTTCTAACCCGACCTCCACACTCGTCCTTGGTCTGTAAGGTGTTGCTTCGGAGCCTTTCTCTAACTGGACTCCGTCAATCCATACCGTCCCCGCCTCTCGTTTCGATGCCTCTAAGTCAGGGCCCAAAGCGGCGAAAATCTGGTCGGCCTGTGGTTGAAAGCTGAAAGTGTACCGCTGCCATTTAGTTGTGAGTTTCACTTCTTGTCGCAAACTTCGTTGGAAAGCCTGCCGAATTGACAGCGCTCCGACCAAATCTTCCGAGTCGGCCTTCATATAGGCCGACAGCGTGTAATCCGCGCCTGGTTCTACGGTAATCCAGCCCCGATTACCTAACAAAGGGGCTTTTACCGGAACGCGGTAGAGCGGAAAGTAATCGAAATAAAAGACGGGAATGGTTTTTGGGCTCAAAGCGATTTTGAAACTCGACCCGTGAAATTTCCACGTTGTAGTATCAACAACACCTACGGGCAAATTCAAATTACCTCCCCAGCCGGGTAAATCGGCAATGCTTCCCCAGCCGCTTGCCCCACACTCGAAGCTGCTGTTCGGAATCAGATTTACACCCGTTGTGGCCAAAACTACTTCCTTGAATCTTTTTACTATTGCTTTGGACGGCTCCAGGCGAACGTTGTCGAGCCAGAAGCTTCCTGTTGAGGTGTACCAGAATTGAAGGCGGACGTGCTCCGAGATTGTCTCCGTCGCCCGAAAGACAAACTCAAATTCCTGCCACTCGCGGTGGACGCGGAAAGATTCCTGCAGGCCGCAGTTCCGCCATGGTTTCATATTCGAGATAGCCACATGCACCGCTCTGCCGGGTATATTCTCCTGCCTGGCGGCGAAAGAAATCCTGTACCACTTATCCTTTTCCAGCCGCACACTGTTCATCTGACAAAGCATTACATGGCTGGCCGGCGAAAGGCTCGTAAATTGTGTGCAGATAAGCTTCTGGCTAAACCTCCCTGCAAATCCTTCATCCCGTTTCCATGTGACGGTTACTCCACCATCACCTGAGAACTGCCAGTCCTCTGCCATCCCGTCGCCGTTCGTATCCTCCTCGAATCCTCCGTTCTTAACAATATTTTCGTTTTGGACAGCACTAACCGATGAGGCTATCAAAATCGTTAACACGGCAACTAACAGTTTTTTCATTTCTACCTCCATTCCTACAGGATACGATACTCTGATATTAGACTTTAGCTTTCTAAACTGCACTTTCCAAAAAAATGAAGGTTAGTTTAGCTCTTTAACAAACGAGATTTCATAAAAACGGCTTATCCTTGCCGATGTGTTTAGTAGAAACAAAAAACACATTTGCAAAGGAGAGCCTATGTTTGATAAATGGATTTTCCCGAACAACTGGCAAATCTGGGGCGTTGCTCTTTGCAGCGTTCTGCATTAACGCTCGGCCTGGCGACTGGCTGTAATCTTCGCTGGAATTATCTTCGCCAAAGGCCGAAAAACCATAACCAGTTGGCTCCGGGCTGCTGGTATCAGCCAGCAATATAAAGCGTTCTACTAATTCATCGGTTCTATCGGCAGAAAAACTGAAATAGTAGCGACGGTCTTGTTTGAAATTATGATAAGTCTGATTTACAAAAAACAGGAGCGGGTCTTGATGGCTATCGATGATGGTCCGACAAAGAGATATGGGCATAAGGTTCAAGGGGCGGGAATCCATCGTAATCCAACGACCATCCCTGACGGGGCTAAGTTTATCTATGGACATCTGTGGGTAGCTATCTCGGCTGTGGTTCACCATAAGCTTTTGTTAAATAAAAAAGTGCGAAAGTCAACTATAACAGTGCTTATAAAATGTTCTTTTTTGAAACAATTGCAGATAATGGCCTCTCGGATTGTAGTTGGGTAGTAGGCCGTTGGCACCATAATATCCGGCGTTAGACCGGCAGGACCTGTCCAGGAAATTTCGGCCAATGAGAAAGGTGATAAAGGAATAGTTCAAACGTTTTTCGAGTAGGAGGGCGCGATCTTATGGCCTTTTGATCGACAGGAAAGTAACTCATAATCTCAATGTTGCATTATAGTTCATTTTGTGGCCGGAAAACAACGATTTATCCCCTCTGAATTCGCTAAATGGGTTAATTACGCCTTTGAAGAATGCTGAAAAAGGGATTTAATTTGGAGGCGTATCGGAGACATCGCAGAAAACTCTTATCAAGAATCGCTTGATTGTGGCGCATAAGCTCTTATAATGATAGTATATAGGGCGAGTTTGTTTTGAACCGCTCAAAAACGTAAGAAGCCCGGTTATGATTGACAGGGGAAAGAAGTTGTATACCCATGCAGCTAAGCGTGGGTGAGGAGCTTAGGATGGAACTGGCGATTCGCACCGAGCATCTGACGAAGATATATAATCAGCGGCTCATCGCGGTCAACGACATGAACCTCGAAGTGCCAAAGGATTCGGTCTTCGGACTATTGGGGCCTAATGGTGCGGGCAAGACGACGACGCTGCGTCTGCTGCTGGGATTGCAACGCCCGACAGCCGGCCGTGCGGAGGTTTTCGGTAAGTTGTGCGGGCCAAACGCAGTTGTTGTTCGTTCTCAGATTGGCTATCTTCCCACAAATCCGAAGTTGCCCGGCAATTTACGGCCCATCGAATACCTGGACCTTCTCGGCAAGTTGTCTCGCCTGCCGCGTCAGGTTCGCAAGCCGCGGATTTCCGCTTTGCTTCGCGCCGTGGGATTGCTTGGGGCCACTGAACAGCGGATCCAGACCTTCTCTACCGGGATGTGCACCCGGCTGGGATTGGCCGCCTCGCTTGTCGCCGACCCGCCTTTGCTGCTCTGGGATGAGCCCACCGCCGGTCTGGATCCAACGGCCCGGCGATTCACACTGGACCTCATCCGTGAACTGGGAAAGACCAAGACCGTCGTTGTCGCCACGCATATTCTCAGTGACATCGATCAGATCTGTGATCACCTGGGCGTTATGCACGAAGGACGTATGATTTTCACCGGTTCTATGCAGGATATGAAAAAGCGTCTCCGCCGCGACGGCTTTAGTCTGGAGCTGGAAGGTGATACTGACAACATTCGGCTCCTGGTTAATGAGGTCAACAATCTGGAGGGCATTGACGCACGCCTTGGGGCCGGCCAGGTATTGCTCGTGCGGATTGCAAATGAACGCGGCCGCTCTCGTGCTTTGGCCGAGGTTCTAAAACTCATCGACGCGAGCAATCTTTCGCTGCAGGCGGTCCATTCCGGTCAGAATGCGACCGAGAATGCTTATCTCCAATTGCTGCAGGAGGACGAAGCACATGGATTCCAGCGCTAAAATATCGCTCAGCACACGGATGATGCCCTATCTGGCGATTCTCCAGCATGATATGAGGGCCTTGTGGGCAAGTCGACTGGTTCGTCTTTGGTTGGCGGCCACGGCGGTTTTGACGTTGATGCTGGCCCTGGCGAACTGGTCTCAATTTCAAAACGCCCCGATGATTGCCTCGCTCTTGTTTCCGTATCTCGTATTTCCATGGTTTTTTGTAGTTGTCGTGCTCGGAGTCAGCCCGGTGTCGGGCTCGCGAGCCGAAGCGTTGGCCGACGGCATCCTGAGCCGCCCCATAAGCCGCTGCGGGTACTTGATTGCCGTTTGGTTCGCCAGGGTCATGCTTGTATGGAGCGTCTACCTGGTCGTGATAGTCCCGGTGATTGCGCTGGTCACCTTAGCCAAACGCCCGGTACCCGAAGATACGGTAACCGTCTATGGAATCGTCACTGCCCTATTCCTGGTGGGGCTCGTACTCACCTTCCTTGTGTCGCTGGGATTTCTTATGGGGACGCTGCTGCGAAAACCACTGTTGGCGGTGGTCGTGCTCATCTTCGTGTGGTACCCAATCAGCCTTGTTCTGAGCGTCTTTTCGCTGGAGGAGTTCTCACCCATCAGCTTGTGCCAGGCGATGCCCACACAACTTCGCCAGCCATGGCGGGAAGTTGAAGGGAGCTCAAAGGTCAATGTCAACAAGGAGGAAATGAATGCATTCAGTAGTCTTTCCAACTTTTTCAGTGTTCTTTCCCCCACCAAACCACAGCCAAAAGCCGCCAAACCCGATTTCTTCGAAAGCAAAGAATTCAAAGATTTTTCGCTGGGCTGGGTGACTTTGGGATACGGGCTGCCGACCCTTATGACCATTATCCTGGCAACACTGAGCTTTTATTGGCGCGATTTGTGACATATTTCCGCAATGAAAAACATGTCGGTCCTGCCCCACGACTATAAACTTTTAAGCTGCATAAGCGCATAAGAGTGCGAGAAAACAGTTGGTTGTGAGCTAATTGACATGTGCTCATTTTCCATTTAACATACTATTTTCGATAAAAGCGATTTTCCTATGGTTTTTTCATTAAAAGGAGGATGTGCCATAATGAGGTCAACGATTCGCAGCCTCACGTGCTTAATAATATTGACTACCTTTCTGGGTCTCGAAGATCACCTAAATGCCGCACGTGCTGGCACTGTGGCCTTTTCGGCCGAGTCGACGGTTATAGGAATAATAGCGACGGAAAGGCCGTTAGCAAATACCCTGATCTGGGACACAGTGTCACCTTTTGTAAATACGGTGGACATCCAAGATGGAACTAACTGGAAAATTGTTCCTGCTGACCTTCTTACGCTGGAACTCGACACGCCCGCTGCCAAAACCGCGAATAACAACACCATCGAAACATGCCATTTCCCGTTCATCTCAATCTCCTTTCACTTTCCAGGCTGCAAACATACCCTATATGAACTCCGACAAAATCCTTGATTCGTACGAACACTTATCCACGCATTGTACCTCAGACATTATGGCTCTTGAAAGACTTTCGATGCCAAATCTCCCGTGCCACGCTTCAATCTTTCAGGATTCGCTCCTTAGTGAATTGATTCTGATAAACGTTCATATTCCCGGTTGCGTTGATTTGGTGAATAGCTTTATCGGTGCCCAAATGTAGAAACAAGTTGTGATGTATCTGGGCCGACTGTTGTGGCCGTCCCCGAATCACGAATGCCGGAACGCCCGTCCCCTTGAACGTATTATGATGAATCTTAATCGAATCACCGGCTATATCCGTCCCGTCCTTTCTGTCCCTGCCGCCGTGCATATCGAAGCTGTGACCGTTGGCGTTCTCAAGCACAAGATTGTATCGCGCCTCGTAACTTGTACCAGGCCTGCCCGTACCCGCAATATGGTGACGACACCAATCGAAAAGGTTCGCCTCGATAAGAGCGTTAGATTGGTCCAGGCAAACTCCATATCCCAAACCGGAACGCTGGTTGTGGTGGATGTTATTGTGGTGAATATGCGCCTTAAATGCTCCACGCTTTAGAAAAACCGCCGCGTGACTCCACCCCCACAGCTCGCAGTTGTCCACCTCCAGGCCGGGATATGACGATATTATCCCATCCGAGTTGGGAATGCTGTAGTATTTTCCTTCCTTGTATAGCTTTCGCATCTGCTCGGTCCTGCGTTCCTGGTCCGGCCCGCGCAGTCGCAACCCAGTGACGCGCACCTTCTCACCACCCGCCAAAAACATCGGTGACGTCGCAAGTTCATTACTGTATAATAATGCACCCTTCGAGCCACCACGGCCACGACCGCTTGCCACAGTCACACCACCAGGGATGACTATTTTATGCTTGTCTGTCATGTCTATCTCGACATTGTCGTTCACATAAACGACCTGCTCGGCCTTGGCCTCTTTCAGAGCAGCGAACAATTCTTCCAGTGTCTTCACAACGTAATCGCAGCGGTCCACCACTCGCAGGTATCCTTTACCTCCCCCGATAGCATCTCCCGTAGGATTTACCTCGGCCCCAAAGCCTTCGTCTTTACTGTCTTGCTTTGGCTTGACCTTCAGCTTCGCCAGGTAAATACTGGTTTTACCCTCATGACCGGAGTAATAGCTGACATAAAGCATCCCCTCATGCCAAACCAGTCCCGGATAACTCGTATCTCTGCCGCTGGGTAGTTTCAACAATTTTGTCATCTTGCCTTCTTTGACATCGACGTATGTTAGCCCCGTTGCCACCCCACCATCGTGCATTCGGCCCGCCCCAATCCAATGTCCGCCGGGTATTCGGATAAAGTTTGGCCCCCCAAATCCGTTGAAACCTGTTCCGAGGTCATGCCACTGCCATTTTTTATAACCAGGCCGACTCACCCCTAACAATGCACTGCTTGCCTCTTCACCTCGCCGGTCCCGCCGCACGAGCGCATAACAGGTATCATTTGTGTCGAAACGCAGTGTCACTTCGGTGGGATATCCCGTGCCATACAGCTTATCCACGTGACACTCGTACTCTGTCCCATTATCGCTCACAAGCAATTCGAGGAATGGCATCCTCTCGCTGGCTGCGTATGAAACGCCGTACGCCTTTCCCTTATGCCAGGTGACACACCACAGCCATCGCCCCGGCTCAACGACGATTTTCGGGACGGCCCAGCTTCTTCCGTCTTCAGAAAAAGATGCGAATGTACCCGTAGGCGCGCTTTGATTGTCCTGCTTGCGCGGAGCCGCTCCTCCCAATAGCATCAACCTCCCGTTGGGCGTCACGGATAAATGTGCATCACGCAGGTCGTAGCCTTCAAACGCAATAAGAGCCGCCGACTCCCATGCGTTTCCATCTTGAGATTGGAGTATCCTTATCTTACCGTCGGTTGAGACGTGCCTTCTGCCTTCGCGAAACGCGCAGTAGAACCGCTCGTTCCAGCGGACCAAATCGGTAAATGCGTTGTGCGGCGCCCTGTCCCAAATCTTATTGACTTCCACCAACTCGACCGTAACAGCCGCATCCCCGAAAGCACTTGCCGCCCAAACAACAAATAATATTACCGAAGCATAAAATTCCCTCTTCATCTCTATCTCCTTTTACTATCTGCACGGGTAATTCTTTGTTTTTTCCTATACGCCCTTAACTCGCATCCGGATCGCGAAAAGTGACTCCTGGGCCGTGATAAAGAGCGTATGCCCGTCCCTGCCGCCGAAACAGACATTCGCCGTCCACCCCGCGTCAATATCGATGTGCTCTATTTTTTCACCGGCCGGGTTGAACACCGTAACGCCCCTTCCCGTCAGGTAAATATTGCCCTGGTTATCGATAGTCATCCCGTCGGAGCCCATCGAGCAAAACAGCTTTTTGCCGGATAGCGTCCCATCCGAATTGATGTCATAAACGTATGTTTTTCTCGCGCCGATGTCGGCGACGTACAAATGTTTGCCATCGGGGGTGCCGATGATGCCGTTGGGCTGGACCAGGTCGTCGGCTACACGGATCAGTTCTTGCCTATCAGGCGAGAGGTAATAGACATGCTGGCCGTCCTGCTCAATAGGCCCTCGGTTCCAGTAAGGCCTTTTATAGAAAGGGTCGGTAAAGTATATTCCGCTTTTAAGGTCCTCCCACAGGTCATTAGGACCGTTCAGCTTCTTGCCCTTGTACCCTTTAACCAATACCGTTACATTGCCCTTCATATCAATCGACCATAACTCATTATCCAAGTCCGCACAGGCCAGCAGGTTGCCCTTTTTATCAAAGTAAAGGCCGTTGGCCCTTCCCGGTTTTTCGTGAAAAGTTGACAGCTTGCCATCCACCGACCATTTGTGAATCCTGTTGTTCGGCTGGTCCGTAAAGAAGACATTACCCTTGGCGTCCACCGCAGGCCCTTCCGTAAACTTAAAACCGCCGGCAAGTTTTTCAACCTTCGCTCCTGATGCAATAATGCCTTGTTGTCCAGCTTCGCCCGTCGGCGTTATCGCCACCAGTTCGATACCCTTGCCCGTTCCCAAATTACGGGAATACTTTTTGTCTTTCGGATTGTTCCAGTGCTCGTGCACGCCGAGACTCGCAAGCCTGTTGACGTTACCGGAATGGTCGGGGTCATAAAATGTGCCCGAAGGAGGTTTATTTGCCAGCGCCGCCTCGTGCAGATAATCATCGACACCACCCTTGCGGGGATGCTCCTCGTATTCTTCACGGAGAAAATCAAAACCGACCGAATCGATTGCCACCGGGTCCTGTGATGCCAGAAGACTCGAGGTCCAGTCCCCGTTGAAAGGTTCCGATTTCCATCTCCTCGGCCCTTTATCCATATCGATGGGATGTATCCCGCAGTACAGTCCGTCAATCAGGTAGAGCACCGTCTTACCGCCGATGTGCGAGTGACCCATCAGGTCAACCAGGGGTCGATAAATTCCCTCTTCCTTGGCAAAAGCGTTTTTATGCATATCAAAATAGCCCTTCTGGGCAGGCCACCTTACTAATGAGCCATAATGGTTCTTGGCGCAGAGAGTCACGCCGGCCCCCGTGTGGGCCTTGAGGTTCGCAAAGTTGATGATGTAGTCGGCCTCGGCAAAACAAGCCGGCGCATAGTCCTGCTTATTTCCTTTCGGCTTACTGCTCCAGTACAGCGGAACCGAAGATTGCCTGGATTTGATTCGCCCGAACTTGCCCGCATGGTCGATACACCGTAAGTTCGGAAACTCCTTGCGGAAAATATCGTAGTACTCATTCGAAAAATACGCCAGGCTGTCGAAGATTGCAATGTCGGATTCTTTAACGCCGACCGTCCTGACAAGCTGACGCAGCAGCGCAATCAGCATCTGCGGCGACGTATTCATATAATCCTTTTTGCTTTCCAGGCTGTAATTGTCGCCGTTCACTCCTCCATGAGTCCAGATAAAGCCGACGAAGTTCACCTTGATAACAATCTTCTCACCTTTCTTGTACCCTGCATTTCCTTTGCCGCGTTTCTTATTAAAGTATTTAAACAGCTTCTCCCACGCACCCGCGTCACTATCGGCGCCGGTCAGCTCCTGAATCGAACGGGAAATCATTCCGCTCACCCTCGGCAGACTTGTATGGCTGCTCTCCCACGGATGTCCGTCCCCCGGCCCATCCCAGTCCGTCGCCTCGGGATCGTGTACCCACACGACACGGCCGGGATAAATCCCCTGCCCAACTCCCATCGGCTCATTCGCAGCGTGCGGCTCAGCCAAAGCCCGCTCATCGCTGCTGATGCTCACAACCAGCCATAAAGCTCCGACACTTAGAGCAAGGCAAACCAACCCGATTACGTATCGCCTCCGGGCAAAGCTGACCTTCGCTTTCCTAAATGCAACAGCCCACGCACCCAGTCCCAATATCCACGCCACAAAACCCGATGCCAATGGAAACGCCACCCGCTGGCACGGATACGTCGCCCGCGACGGCTTCGGCAGCACGCGAATCAAAAACCATATCAGCGATACTAATC
Organism: uncultured Pirellulales bacterium; assembly: GCA_964451425.1. Classification (GTDB taxonomy): domain Bacteria; phylum Planctomycetota; class Phycisphaerae; order Sedimentisphaerales; family Anaerobacaceae; genus CS2-K091. Next base: position 17,706 of record CAYVIT010000003.1, on the reverse strand, counting down.
CCGCAATGGGAAACACCCACTTCACCCAGCGATATTTTCTCTCACGCTCGTCAGACTTACCTGCCTTCGGACAATCCGAATGGTTGTGTTTTTCTTTCGATAATCGCATTTTCGCATCTCCAAAATAATGAAATAGCAACCTGTTTTAGTATGACAAATCGATATACCCATTCACTCCCAAAATTCAAACTTAAATCAGCAATAGAATAACCAAAAACCACCATCTCTGTCAATCAAAATCATCGACAAAAGTCCGGTTGCCAAGTTTTCAGTTGATATCAGCATAATACCACAATAAAATCAGTGTGAATTTGTGCCATAGGTAGCCTGCTGTTTATTGTTGTGTTGGAGGTAAAAATAAAATGAAAAAAATAATTGCTTTCACATTGCTAACATTCACTATTCTTGGAAATAACGTCTATGCATCCATCCTTGGGATGGAAGAACTCAAAATAAACTTCACCGATAAACATGATGCAAAAGGAAAGGCCGCCTGGTCCGAGCCGAACAAAATAAATATTACCAAAAACGGCCTGGGCTGGGATGGAGAACAGAATGCTTCCCGCGATAGTTGGGTTCAAACTATCCCACTGGCAGTTGGCTTATCATGGCGTCCGGCGCAGTCTGTGAATATCACCGTTGAAATAGGACCGGAAGTAAAATCAATTACATTACCAAATGGCCAGACATACACCCCTTATATCGGCAACATGTTCGTTAGATATGGCCCGGATGGAAAGCATTGGTCTACGTGGCAGGCAATGGATTATCCCAAACCACAAGGCCGGCCTGTAACCAAACGAAAATTTACGGCGTTCGTAAATATCCCTCAGAGGCAGCGCCAGGAATATATCAGCTATATGCAAAAATACTGGAAACTTGATGTGCCGTGGACGAGCGATGAGGAGGCATTAGCCAAATGGATATTAAAACAGGACCCTGAATTTTTCAGCAAATATATCCCCTTTGTTGGGTATCTCCAATTTCTATACGAAATTTCATTGCCCGGTGGGCAGCGCGTTACTAAATTTCATGCGACAGCCGCTTTTGGACTAAGTGGTGAACATCAGGCACCGAAGGATAAAAATGTATACAAGGAACGAGATAATATTCCTTGGAGATTTAAGGCTGAATAAAAGACTTTTTTAACAAGCCAATCCAGAGGATTCTTCACCGCCCTTCGCGATTCTCAGAACCGCTCATTTCGGATGTTCTGCATTTAATTGGACTCGACTTTCCTGCCGTAAGCTTTCGGGTAATCTCTCTCAGAAGCTGTAACGCACTGCTGCATAAATGTTGGAGTTGTTCTGGAACTGGCCGAAGAATGTATTGGCATAGTCGCCGAAAAATATATTTGCCCCGACCTCAAGGGCGACGTTATCGCTTGTCTTGTAATTCAGGTTAGGCCTCATATATACGTCCTTGTCGGTCGGCGAATAATAAGTAAATAATGAACACCGCAGATTCTGGTTCATAAGCAGCTTTGTCAAACGCAATGTTACCAGGTGCCTGTCCTCGTCGCGGGCCGGCCCGCCCGGCAGACTATCAAGATACTGGCCGTAATCCATCATATGCTCAATATAATATTGAAGTCCCGCTGTAAAATCTCTGCCCACCTCCTGCGTATACCCGGCTAAAAACCGAAGCTCGGAATTATTTATGTTTGCATTCTTCCCGCTCTGGTCGTCATCCGATTCGTAATACCCGAACTCCAGGTTGCCTATCCCCTTACCCACGCTGCCCCGAATACTCGCACCATATACGTTTAAGCCGGGAAAAATCGCCTGTGTCCCCAATTGTCCGCCGGGGCTTTTCCAATAACCCCGGTAGCCGTAAACAGCAACCTCATAATTATTGATATTCTTATACAGCCGCGTTGCAAACTCCGAATCCCTGAACCAGCGATTTGGTCTGTCCGTGTGGATGATGGCGTCCTGACCTGCTATTCTGCTATATGTCGAGCTCCAGTACGAAATGCGCTCCCCGCTTATAAACCGGTCCGGGTCGAACTTCGGCGTATAAACAAAGTCAAGATTGGCCCAGTCCCCGAACAGGCTCACCTTCGCCGCATCCGATGGCGCCTTCAAATATTCCGTATCCCTGCCGATGAAAAATGACTGCCAGTCTTTCGGAAACATATCATTAATAAAGACAAGGTCCCCCGTCCCCCACGTCAGAATCTGCCTGCCCACTTTTAAATCCATAAACTCGAGGGGCCGCGTGAATATGCTGGCCTCACGAAGGTCGAAGTCCGCCTGCTCTTCGACCATATCGCCGTACACGTCGCCTCTTACCCTCAGGTCACCCCACTCCGGATATGAGGACAAATCCGTCTGCAAGCGGTTCTCCATAACCGACATATCTTTCTCATAAGTATCTTTCCTGATACGATACCCGGACCTTATCTCATAGAAACCATGCGTTTCTATCGGGAAGATGCCGAAAAAAGATTCGTCCCTCCCCTCGTCTTCTCCTTGCGCTATAGCGGGTATGGACAGAACCGCGACAAAAGCTATCAACCCAGCCATAACACCGCTGCGCCAATTCATCTCGTCGCCTCCCGCGGTGGCCTGCGAAGATATCGCTCAGTAAAGATGTCATCGCTCAGCTTGATATTATACTGCACTCCGCTGAATTCCATCTCCGTCTTGCTCTCCTTTTTAAGGTCCCGCACCTCAGACTTGACCACTGTGAAAAAATCCTGGATTTTCTCAACCTTTTTGGACTCTATCACACGGTAGAGCTTGCCTGTCTTGTCGAAGAATTCCATTTTCATCGGAACAAAAGTCTTTCGGTCAATCGAAACGTTGTAATAGCCGAACTCCACCGTATCCGGCTTCTTCGGCACATTCTTGATTACGAACAGCTTCTCCGAAGTCTCGATAAGCTCGTGCGTATCCTCCTCAAGACTCCGCCCGGACACGTCCTCGTACAAAAAGTCCGAGCCAACAAAACTGGTCCGCTTGTCACCGGCCGCGATTCTCTTTACAAGGTCAAGCGCGGGTAGATACAGCCACCTGTCGTCGTCCTTATTCAAATCCGCACGCTTATGAACCATATAGACCATCTTGCGAACGTCTGCCGGCTTCTGAAAATAAACGAAATACTTCTGGTCGCCGCCGTCTTTGACGTCTTTTCTTAGTATGATAAACTCATGCTCCCGCTTTTGCCCCTGCTTGTTTGTAATCGTCATATTGACTTTTGCTTTGCCGTCATTGCCTTGATAGTACGCAACCACGTTGGCTTTATTCACGATTGTCTGAACACTCGGAACTTCCTTGGTCGAATTCGGCTCGGACACAGCACCCTCACTGGCGTTGCACATCAGTAACCCAAAAACAAGCTCTGACAGCAATATTGTCATAACTCTCACTATTTCACACCTCACTTTCATTACTTTGCCGCTCGGCATCACTTCTACAGGCCTGCCTTCGCGACATTATTCCACAAACAAGCGCCATCACGGGTATTGCTATTATACTAAGCAAAGCCGGTTTACTCCAGCCAAGCTTCCAATACTGATGCAGGTTCAACGCCACTAAAACAGCCGCAGCAAAAGAAATAATCATACAGAAGCCGCAATTACAGCTTGCCGACACCCGTACTATCCTGGCCCTAAACAGCGCTTTCTCTGCAAGCTTCAAAATAGCAGGCAGTGCCAGCAGCGTAATCGCACCCGAAAGGGCCATTATCGCACATAAGAATATTCCCACCGTCTTATAAGGTATCAAAGGCGCTGCCAGAAGCGGCAAAAATCCTATCGCAATAACCAGGACATTCCTGCTTATGGCCCGTGCCGGCTCACCAAACATCTCCGCAGAGCTTTCTCCCCACGACCCTGTTTTCTCAACGCTCATCCGCGCCCGCTCGAGGAAATGTATCGCAAAGTCGACCGCCATACCCAATGTTAGTGCGCTGAGCACCGCGACCGGCATATCGTAATCCTTGCCGACCAATCCGATTATACCGTAAATAACAGTTATTGTCACCAGAAGCGGTATCATACACACGATACCCCACAGAGCCGAGCGGAACAGTATCGCCATCATAATAAACACGATAATAAAGCTGCCCATAAACGACTGCAGCATCCCCCAAACCATTTTGTTCTGCCAGACCGTATTGATATACGTAAGTCCCGCCCAATTGTGTTTAATCCGCACAGGAGGCGGATTGTCCTCAAAGAACTTATTCACCGCATCGACGACTTTTTCCATGTCCTTATTGTCACCGCTTGTCAGTTGCAGCCAGACATTGGCGCTCATATAGTCATAAGTAACGAAATGCCATAAATCATCATTATTATGACTGCTCTCGAATTGTATCAAACACTGGGCCGCCGCAGCCGACGAGTCCGGGATAATGTAGCTTTCGGGCCTGCCATCCACCAGCTCCTTATGCACTTTTTTGACGATATCCGCAACGGAATTGCTCTTACCCACAAGCCCCGTCCCGCTCAGGTACGCCTGAAGCTTCGACATATATCGGAGCACTTCGGGCTGCTTGAAAATCTTGATCCGTTCGGCTTCCAGCTCGAAAAAGTTGACAAGCTCGTACCATACATCCGCTTCGTTCGCATCGGCCGACGCCTCCTTCTCACTCGCAAATTCGGCAAGCTTACCAACATACTCGGCTTTCGTGATTTCTTTTGATGCATTCGCCAGCAGCCATTTCTCCATCTCGGCAAAAACATCGCCCGCTCTTGCCAGCTTCTCTTTCAGCTCCATCACTTTCTTCAAAAGAAGGCCGCGCAGCACATCGACATACTCGTGAGTGACAACGCCCTCGTCTCCACTTTCAAGCACAAGATAGGCCATATAGGTCCCGCCGAAATGCTTGTTCAATTCGATATCGGCACGTCTTATAGGATGGCTCTTGGAAAACCACTTTACAGGATTATCATTTATCTCGATTCGTGTTATACCGTATATTGCAACGGCTGTGACCAGAATGATTACTATCAAAATCGGTTTCGCCGCGTTGTAACTAAACCGCCCGCCCAGCTTCAGCAGGCACGTAAGCCGGCTTTGCTTTTCCTTACCCGCTGATGCCGAGCCGAAATTGGCCAGCGAGCTTTCTTTAATCATCATCACGTAAGCCGGAACAAAAGTAATCGTGCACACCCACGCAATCATAATGCCGAGAGCAACAAAAATCCCGAAGACCTGCACGGGAGGTATCGGCGTCAGGGCCAGCGACGCAAAGCCCGCCGCCGATGTCAGCGATGTATACAGCATCGGTATAAACAGATTGCCCATCACCTCCAGTATCGTATTTCTTCTTCCCTTTTCCTTCGTATAAAGGTCGAAGAACTCAGACAAAATGTGCACCGAATCCACCACCGCTATCGGCATAAGGAATATCGGTATCATCGAGCTCATAATATGCACGGGATAGCCTAATCCGATTAAAAGCCCCATCGTCGATATCACCGAAACCATTGCGACAATCATCGGCGAGATAACAAGAACCAGCTTGCGGAAAAACAAAAGCATCAGCAAAAATATCACCACCATCGCCAGCGGCGCCGACACCGCCATCTGCACGAACATTTCCACCCCGAACGTGTCCTCCGCAACAGGCAGCCCCGTAATATGGTATTCTTCGTCACCCTCGAATTCTGCAATTTTCGTTTTTAACTCGCGATAGACACGGTAACTCAGGTCTTTACTCGTGAGCGGCAGATAAAGACATATCGCTTTTCCATCTTCGCTGACAACGGTGCCTTTAAGCAGGGGATTCGATAACGCCCTGTCCCTCACTTCCAGCGCCTCCGCCCGTGTCGTTGGCGGCTTGGCCATCAGCCATTCAAACCTCACCTCCCCCGGACCGCCCTGGCCTATGTGGTCGACTGTGGAAGGTGACAGTAAGTCCACTTCGATAACACCAATTTGCTTTTCGGGCTTTTCCTCATCCTCCCAAAGAAGCGTTTTGGCAAATTCGGTCAATGCGTAAATTTTTCCCAACGAAGATGGATTAAACACACCGTTTGGGTCCTTGTCATTGACAATCCCGACGACAACAATGTCGTTCAGAGTGAAACGCTCTTTCACTACGTTATGAAAAACCCTTACCGCCTCATCCTCCGAAAGCATGTTCTCAGGGTCCGTATCGACGCGGATTCGAGGTATCAGCGCACCCAGCCCTAACGTAATGACAACCATCACGACCGTGACCAGTTTATAATGCCGCAGACAATAATCTGTAATCTTCTCTTTCAAATCCATTTTTATAATTCAACTCCGATTTCAACTATCCCTAAAATTGTCTCAAATAGAAGGTATTCATCTTACATAACGCCTTCATCAGCAATTTCGTGAAATAAACCGTTCACTATTGTACTTATTAAATGGCAGGAAGAAAGCATTTTACCCAACAGAATGCCGTGGTAATTGCCTAATTCCTGTACTTCTACACCATGTGCTCACAAGTCGGCACTTGGGTAAAATCCTGTTTTAGAGAGCAAAAATCCTTATTATAAGCAAAAAATGATAGTACATATTGCACCCATTTGAGCCGGCAAATCGTGTTGAAACCGTTAGAGACCATCGAACTCTTAAAGCTGCCAAAGATGTACTCTACAGCTTGTCAAAGGAAATGTCTCTAACGGGGTTGACACCTGCCGGTCATCTCGTTACAATCCCGTAGCTTTTTTTTGGACCGAACTAAAAAAAATAATGGAGGTAACAATCGTAGATGGATAATGCAAAAAAGTTACTGAAGCAAAAACTGACAGCCGAAAATTACGATAAGCTCGTCGCGCTGGAAAATCCCAAAATGCACGCCTTCGTCGCTGATGCCATCGAACTCACCGGGCCGGATTCGGTTTTTGTCTGCACAGATTCGCCCAATGATATTACCTATATTCGCGAGCTCGCAGTCAAAAACGGCGAAGAAAAACCACTTAATATCACAGGCCATACCTGCCACTTCGACGGATACAACGACCAGGCCCGCGATAAAGCACAGACAAAATACCTCCTGTCACCCGGCTCCGAATTGGGCGAGAGCCTGAACTCTACTGATAAATCCGAAGGTGTCCGCCAGGTCCGTTCTTTCCTCAAAGACTCGATGAACGGACGCCAAATGCTGGTTTGTTTCTTGTGCCTCGGCCCGCCTGATTCGGATTTCACCATCCCCTGTATCCAGATAACGGATTCTCCTTACGTCGCTCACAGCGAAACTATCCTCTATCGTCCGGGATATGAACAATTCAAGAAACTCGGCGACTCACCCGACTTTTTCAGGTTCATCCATTCGGAAGGCGAGCTTGAAAATGCCGTCAGCAAAAACATCGACAAACGCCGCGTCTACATCGACCTCGAAGAAGACCTCGTATACAGCGTCAATACCCAATATGGCGGCAATACCATAGGTCTCAAAAAACCGGCCCTTCGATTGGCAATCAACAAGGCCTCAAAGCAAGGCTGGCTGGCAGAACATATGTTTGTTATGGCTGTTCACGGACCGACAGACAGAGTCACCTATTTCGCCGGCGCATTCCCATCAGCATGCGGTAAAACCTCGACCTCAATGCTGACCAGCCAGACCATAGTCGGCGATGACATCGCATACCTGCGCAAAAAGGAAGGACAAATCCGATGCGTTAATGTTGAAAAAGGAATCTTCGGCATCATCCGCGACGTGAATTTCCAGGATGACCCCGTCATTTACGAGGCACTCAACAGCCCATGTGAGGTCATTTTCTCTAACATCTTGATCGATAAGGACAACAAACCGCACTGGCTCGGGATGGGCAGCGAACTGCCGACCGAGGGAATCAATCACAGCGGAAAATGGCAAAAAGGAAAAAAAGACTCAAAAGGAAATGAAATTACCGCATCGCACAAAAACGCCCGCTACTGCCTAAACATCCCCGACCTCAGCAACTGCGACCCGATGCTCGATGACCCCGAAGGCGTCCCCCTCGGAGGTATCGTCTACGGCGGAAGAGATAGCGACACCTGGGTCCCCGTTGAGCAGGCCTTCGACTGGGCAGAAGGAATTATAATAAAAGGCGCCGCCCTCGAATCAGAAACCACCGCCGCAACACTCGGCGCAGAAGGCGTCAGAACATTCAATCTAATGTCCAATCTCGATTTTCTCTCGATTCCGCTCGGCAGGTATATTCAGAACAACCTGGATTTCGAAAAAGATGTTGAGAACCCGCCCCTGGTTTTCTCCGTCAATTACTTCCTCAGGGATAAATATGGCAAATACATCAACGGCATGGGCGACAAGTTAATCTGGCTTCTCTGGGCTGAGCTGCGCGTAAATGAAGACGTCGGCGCTATCAAAACACCAACCGGCTTCATACCGATATTTGAAGATTTGGAACAACTATTCAAAGACAATCTCGACAAAGAGTACACACAGGATGACTACGTCGAGCAGTTCACAATCCGTATACCCGAAAACCTCGCCAAGCTCGACCGCGTGGAGAAAATCTACAAAGAAAAGGTCGCCGACACGCCCCGGATACTCTACGACACGTTCGCCGAAGTTCGCAAACGCCTCAAAGATGCTCAGGCCAAGCACGGCGACAACATTTCGCCGCTCGATTTGTTAGAGAAGTAATATGGATTAAAATAATAGGGTGCGCACCGTCAAACAGAGCCCCGACCGTGAG
>CAYVIT010000003.1:6576-8977 GCA_964451425.1 uncultured Pirellulales bacterium | reverse complement strand
CGGTAGCTTGGGGATGGATTCCTGCCGGCTATTCAACACCTGCTAACCAGTTGTAGGCAAACTCACGTAAATCATCGGCTGCGACGCGCCCGTCGCCGGTCAGGTCGGCTCCGCCGCACTCATCACAAACGGCATCCCGCCAACGCGCGCCCAACAAACTAAAGTCGGCAAAGTCCGTATCATCATCACCATCAATATCAGCCGGGTAGAAAACCTTGTCCTCAAAACCGTATGTAGTCGCGGAATTTACATCATAGGTAATAAAAAGATGAATCAGCCGAATATCCTGCGCGCGCAGTTCGTCCAGAGCGTCCTGGGATATCCCTGGCTCCAGCTGAGGCTCGAACAAAAAGTGTTCGCTGAAATTATGATGTTCCGGCCGATAGGTTTGAGAGTACCAGCCGTGCAGGACGATTGGCTCGCTCGTATAACCTTCGATGACCGTTTCAACCCAGCGAACGAGCGGAGCCGTGTAGATTATAACGCCTCCGGGTGTCGGTGGCCAGTAGAAGGAAGTTGATATCCTGACACCTTTCGGTCCTTCAAATGAACGATGCTGCAAAAGGTCTCCAGATTGCGGCTTCGGGAAGGGACAGAGACAAATCTGATCTGTCGTAGTGGTATTAGGACCTGTCCACTCCCAGGAAAGAACAGGCTCGTTATATTCAACTTGAAGGGTAAGACAACGAATATCGAGAAGCGTCAGCATCGGATTCTCGTCTACCTTTACCCCGGTCGGTATGAAGTCCGTGTGCAAATTGCAGGCCCGTGGATTAGCTAAGTGATGCATAAACCAACCATCAACCGTTGTGTCCGTTCCATCAAATTCATGAAAAGCCCTGGGCCATAGTGCCGGCTCGCCGGTAATAGCAAGAATTCGGCTGTCAGCCAGATATTCCAGCGCCAATGACTTGTAAAAACAATCCTCCATGTTTTCTTTCGTAAGCCAGAGGCTCTTGGTCTCAAACTGCCAACGTGACTTGAGACGATGGTTGGCGAATATATCACTGCATTCGCCTTGAAAAGTGCAGAACTCCACAGGTTCGTTGATAAGGAATGGTGTTATGTGCTGCGTGGTGTCGGCCTGCGGAATTTCGCGGATTTGTTTAACGACAAGTCCGCCTGCTGGTATCGCAGCCCCGCCGGGCGAGACCTTCTTGTACTCGAAGTCCAGGATGTATTTGCTTTTGCCCGTAATATTTTCAAATTCCACGGCTGAAGCAACAAGAAGCTGGGACAATTCGATGTAGTCATCCTGCCAATCCATCACCGTCGCGCCGAGCGGCACAAGATTCGACTGGCGAGTAAACGTAGGGTATGTCCCAAAGGAATAAACGCTAACGCTCACTTCCTCCGGTATTGAGCCGTCAAGAGGATTGGTAACCGGTACCGCCCCATCCTGTGTAACCAACATAATAGAATAGCTGGTCCCTCCGCTTTTTTCCAGAGTCGCAACTCCGTTGGCCAGCTCAAACTCGTCCGGAAAAGAGTGGTGCACAAGCAAAGCCATACCAACTTCAGCTTCGTTGACATCGTGACGCAGCCGTTCGAGGAACGCATTATCGTTGTAGAAGCTGGCAAAGACCTTTCGAATGGCACGAAAGACTCCACGCTCATTGTTCTCATCCGGGTCACAGTGACACGGACCGGAACTGTCGCCGTCCATATCATCCGCAAGACAGCCGCTGAAGCTGTCGTACAGGCCGGCCGCCGTGAAATGATTGCTGTCTTCCACGTTGGTCGAGCTTCTAAAGCGGATGTTACTGAACATATCGAACCCGTAATTCGGGTCCTCAAGTGTCCCTATAACCGCGTCTTCAAGCTCCGGCGAGAAGCTGGTCATAGACGTATTCTTGAAAATGGCCTCACGGATGATTTCAAGGTCCCACGACAGCGCCGCCATATCAGCCGGCGGGTACGTATACCCTGACAGACGAGAGGCAATTTCTTCTCGTAGTGTATTACCCGTGATGATGGTTTGGTCGAGAAACTCATTCCACAAATCGAATGAAAAAGCTGCTGCTACCGGCGATTTATCCGGCAGGGCGGTGCGAAGCATTCCATAGTTCGCTGCCTTACCTCCGAAGTACTTAATATCAGCCGACAAAAGCCCTTCCGTTGAGGCACTGTATGAACCGTAATGCGCCATCGGCGAAATATCTAAAACCGCCGGAGCTTTCAATGCCAGTATCTCGGCAATAGTCGCATCATTAAGAACACCTTCGATGTCAATCAGTCGGACATCTAAACCATCGTACGTCTTGTAACCACGAAGAACAATTCTGTTACCGACAAGCTCCTGTGCCCGGTTCGCGTCCTCGGCTACTGCCAAATAGACAAAGGGAACCACGTAAGTCTTTGCAAGTATCGCCACATGTGAACTCGGCGTAGATGGTGAAAG
>CAYVIT010000003.1:0-6476 GCA_964451425.1 uncultured Pirellulales bacterium | reverse complement strand
ACAAACTGGATACCGTACTCCGGAAAAGCCGGCAAAGGGGGATAAACGCCGCTCGGCGGCATTATGACCGCGCCAAGGACTGCCTGCTGACCCTCCTCATAAAGCGTAATCTGGTCGTATTCGCTTGTGCTCATCCCGATGAACGGGTCCAGCACTTCGGTTGCGAAATGATAGTGGAAGGTATAAGCCTGGCTGTCCTGGAAATATACTATGTTGGGGTCATAAGGTGGCAGAATGATGGTGAACTTCACCCAGTCCGGTTCACCGGCAGAGGTCCCCACCAAGCGAAACGGCTCATTAGGAAAAGATATCTCGCTTTTCCAGTAAGGCGATGGCGTAATCGTCTCACCAAATACCACCGAGGCCGCCGCCGCAGCGAACACGAAAAGCAGCACGACCCCACAAATATTCAGATGTACTTTCGCCATCATTTCGGTCTCTCTTCGCTGGATTAATTCTTGTGCGTATCCTCCAATATAAACGGCTTCTTATGCAAGCAACTGCAATAGATATTATAACAGATGTACGTGAAAATATTGATATTTGACCGCAAAATTCATATCTTTTCGACTTCACAGGCTGAAACACCATCGAAAGGCCACCAGAAGGCTTGAACTTTATGGCAAATTTGATATTCTATTGGAAACCAAGCCCAGCGGTGTAACTGGGCAAGAATATAGAAAATTATATGGGGAATGCCGGTCTATCTAAAATCGTGCAGGGGCCGGGGGAACAGTGTTTACTTTTCAACTATCTTTGTGTGTGTGTGGGTAACTTTTTGACTTGAGTATCCACTATTCTGTAAGAAGAGCCCTGGGAAGCATAAGGCTTGACAAGAAAAGGGCTGTAGGTAGCAAGTAAAGAGCGTGTGAGTTTATTGTACATCGAAATTCTTGAAGGAATAAGGCTATGAGCTTGATAACAGCGCAAGATTTATCCAAAACGTACCTAAAGGGAGAGACAAAGGTCGAGGCGCTAAAGGGTTTGAAGTTCGAGATTGAACCAGCCTCCTTTGTTTCTTTTGTTGGTCCTTCCGGCAGTGGAAAGACCACACTCTTGAACCTTATTGGGTGTCTGGATAAGCCAACTTCGGGTAGCTTAATGGTAGATGATACAGATGTCTCAAGTCTTAATACGCGGATGGCTGCAGCTTTCAGGGGCAGGAAAATCGGCTTCATATTCCAGGATTTCAATCTTATTCCTGTGCTCACGGTGTATGAAAATGTGGATTATCCACTCGTTCTGGTACAGAGCACCCCTTCCAGTGAAAGAAAACAGCGTATTCTTGCGCTCCTTGATGCAGTGGGAATGGCCGAACAGAGAGACAAATATCCCGACCAGATATCAGGCGGCCAAAAACAGAGGGTGGCTGTGGCGAGGGCCGCATGGGGCGGGTGTGTTCAAGGACCTTCACGAACCGGACCCAAAGCGTCGATACAAGATGTTCTTTAAGGGACGGAGAATCTCTGTGGCGTTCTCTCATGATTGACTCCATTCGGCGTTTCTTCACAACGGGAAGGGTATCAGTTTTTCGGGTGGACAGTATGATTTTGGTATATTATGCCCCCAAATATGCCGGTGTCAGCCTATTTCTCCTTACGCTTACACTCCCGACATGTACCAAATATCTCCATCCTGTGCCTGACAGGGGTAAAATTATGCTTCTTGGCCAATCTTTCTTGCAAATATTCAATTTTTGGACTCAGCACCTCAATAACCCTGCCGCATTTAAGGCAAACCAGATGGTCATGGTGCTGATGTTGGTATTCATGCTCAAAACGCTTGACGCCATCTCCAAAATCAGCCTCTCTTGCCAGGCCGGCGTCGCACACGACTCTCATTGCCCGGTACACAGTCGCAAGACCAATATTGGGATGTTTCTTTCTGACAAGCTCATAAAGGTCATCAATCGTTGGATGTTTCTCCGTCTTCAAGAATACATCGAGGATTTCCTCTCGCTGTTTGCTGTGGAGCATACCCCTGTTTTTCAGGTACTGCCTGAAGACCGTCTTTGCTGATTTCATACATTCTCCGAGAATAGTTGACCATAATTCTCAATCTCATCTTGCCAGATTCTACAATAATCCAAAATCCATGTCAACAATTTTTATGCAGGTTTGACGATATTGACTCCATTAGGGCGTTGCCTTTCAACAAAATGCAACTCTTTGTTTAATAAGGGCTTATAGAAGATTACCAATTGCTCTTTGTATAGGCATACATGAGGGATGGGCTTTGAGTAAATCCTGCCTCAAAATTTTTTCAAAAAATTCCCAAAATACTTGACAACAATTTAGAGTTGTTATAAAAGTAATCTATATTGAGATTGAGAATCATTATCAATATCATTCAGTACATAGAAGAGTAAGGACGTTAAAATGTTTGAGAAGAAACTTGAGTGAGCATAATGAGTGTTTTTTGTACGCTGCTGCATGAAGTGATTATGTTATCAGTTTCGCCGGTGCGCTTATGTATAAAGGGGAAAACGGTTTCACTCTAATCGAGCTTGTGGTAGTGATAGCCATAATCGCGCTGCTGATGGCGATTCTGCTGCCGAGCCTCATATTGGCCGGGGCGCAGGCGCGGCAAGTGGCTTGCGCAGCGAATTTGCGTAATCTCGGTTTGGCGCTTGTTTTCTATATAGATAATAACGACCAATGCCTTCCTCCCGCTGAACCGCGCGACAAGTTGGATACTACTTCTGAAGATAACTGGTACCTGAATAAGGCCTTGCTGGCCAGCATGGATGTAGAACCCCAACGGGATGCTGATGGTATCGTTATAGGACCGCCTGCAGCTCGAACCGTGCTGACTTGCCCCTCGCACACACAACCAACAATGACGCGCGATGTGTCACCTTTATTTTCTCCAGAAGAACGCTCGTACGCTTTAAGTTATATGATGAACGGAACGTGGCGCCTGTCGAATAGAGGCGGTATTCGCGGAGATCGCAGACATTCCACAGAATTTCGAAAACCCTTTGAGACTCTTGCGCTATCTGATGGCAACGGCTATTACTCAGCACGCGCAGTCGTTTTATATGAGGCCTGCCCGGCAGGTAACTTCGAATATCGACACAGAGATAATATAAATGTGCTATTTCTGGACGGGCATACAAGGGCGATGAAGGACAGGGAAGTGCCTATGGGCCGAGCGAATCGCTATACCAATTTCTGGAGCGAAAAGAAGGAAAGGTAAATAACAAAAAGAGAAGATGAGGGTATCTATCGTGAAACAATTAACCAATATTCTATTATGTACTTGGACTCTGACCACTCTTGTCAATCCGGCTGGTGCTGCTTACGTAAAGGGGCAAAACTGGGCGGAAAAGGTTGTAAGCTACACTCCACGAATTCAAAGGTTCGGCACACCCGGATGCGCTGGCGGTGTTCTTATGGACCCACATACTACCTGGTGGGTTCTGGGACCCAGTGACTGTGACCAAAACGGAGACATGGATGCCTGGAGCACGGATGCGAATGGACAGCAAACAATTGATTATGACTATGTGGCGGGATGGAAAGGCGCGGGGCCATTGAACGAAGACCAGGAGATGATAGTATGGTTTGATATCGGACTCGACGATTATCAAGATGCAAATGATTTGGTGATTCGTCTTTACTGTGGTTACAAAGCCAGAGCATCGGTATGGGCGAGTGTTGATGGCAATGACTTTACCAGAATAGGTGAGATAGTGGGTCGCGACGGCGGGATTCCTGGCACTCCCGGGCTATTGTACGATGCGTACTTCGACTTCGGCGGACTTTTTAGCCAAGAAGTACACTATGTCAAGGTGCATCGCGAAGCAACTGCTCCGGATACTGGGATGTTCTTCGATTCTTTTGCTTCCGCGCTTGTGATCGAACCAAATACCTGTGAAGAAGTGGATTACTACGGGTGGAGCTTAGGCTCTGATCTCTGCCGGGATTGCTATGTTAACTTTCGGGACTATGCAATCTTTGCTGACAATTTAGGGCGGTGCAATGATCCAAACAACGCGGATTGTAACTTCCCGGCTTCTTTATCTCTGGACGACCTACCTTCATCCTGTTATGGTATGTGGCAGAGCGGCTACGGTATTGATTCTGACCTGAATAGGGATTGCTACATTGATCTTCTTGATCTGGCCGTCTTTGCTGATGAGTGGCTCAAATGCAACTATCTGCAAGATGGTCGGTGTCAGCCTATCTGCTCGGCCTCCGATACCTGACCAAATCAGACACAACATATATCTTTGAGTATTTTCACGATGCGACAGGATTCACTGAGAGCGAAATGACAGATTACTTCTCGTTCATAGACAAGGGTTACGATACGTATCTTACATCAGGCGATGATTCTCTTTTAGAAGAAGCATCAAACGCAGCCGGTGGAAGCTACAACAGAAAAAATCCCATGAGAGACTATTTCTATTTACGCGGCAGTCAGAAAGAGCCGTTTGATATACTATATTTTACGCCCTCACTAACGGGGATATTTAATATCAATGATGGAAGCTTCTCTGTTGGCCCCGAATTATTGTACACCGGAGTCAAAAATTTAGAACTGCGACTCAGAACAACCTTTCTTATCGGAGACTCATACACTGAATACGGAGAAAAGCAGAACGATTTCTGGATAGGATTGAGGGCAAGGTATTATTTCTAAATCGCGGTTAATGGTATCTATGGCCGTACTCACCGCCGGCTGCCGGCCACAAAAAGGGTGAAAGACGGGATTCGAACCCGCGACCCCTGGATCCACAATCCAGTGCTCTAACCAACTGAGCTACTTTCACCATAATTCTTTCCCCGCCGAAAAGCCGATTCTATCAGCCCCGACCATTTACGTCAATGCCGCAAAAAGGTATCTTGGAGATTTTGCGATTTTAAACTTCGACCCTGATTAGAAGGTAAAATTCAACGCTTAAATGATAATTTTAAATTTCAAAACGTTTTGATTTTTACATTGTGGTTTTACACTTTGCACTTTAACTTTTTAACTTTTGTGTATCACGGCGATTTCGCAAGTTTGAACTTTGAATCCCCGTCCGTCGATTCTTAATTCTTCATTCTTAATTCTACATTCTAAATTCTTTTCGTCATTCTGAACGGAGCGAAGCGAAGTGAAGAATCTCACTTCTTCATTCGAAATTCCTTGTTCGATATTCAGTATTCCTTCAGGCCATTGCGACCAGGCCTGAGGCCGACGTGGAAATCCCGCTCCCTGTCATTCCTACGCAGGCAGGAATCTATTGTTTGAACATTTGAATTTTTTTAGGTTTTAGGGACCTACCCTGCCTGCTCTGAGCCTTGCCTGTCCTGCCTGTCCTGAGCGCAGTCGAAGGGAGCGAAGCTGAACGGGTCGAAGGAAGCGAAGTCGAAGGATTAGGATTTCTTGTTTTCCTCAATAAAGGTAGCGTCTGCAGCTTGTTCGCACACGCGGAATCTGCATAAACTCCGGTCAAAGCCCATCGAACAGACAGCGAACACCGCCGGGTAATTATTTATTCTTCTTTTCCTGTTTTAACCTTCGTTTTTCCTTTGGACTAAGCAGGGCCTTCTTCTGTTGTTCTCTTTTGCCTTTATCTCTTTTTCCCTTATCGCCCATATCAAATTCTCCATTCATTCAACAATGATTATACAGTCTGGTTGGGTGTGCAAGAAAACTTATCTGCCTAAGGCAGTTGCACACGCCGATTTTACTGCCTGTATAACAAACCCCCGTTGACTCGTCAATACTCGTCTTGTCATTTTGAGCAAATATCTACCTGCCTATAAGGCAGCGAGGCAATCTCTTACCACACCTTGTCATGCTGAGCGCAGCGAAGCATCTGGCCTCCGAATTGATTCAACCTGTATTTGGCCCAAAATTCAGCGCTGCATAATCTCCGTACAACTCTGCTGCCTTGGCATCATAAGCCCTCGCTGCCGATATCTGGTCGTCAAAATAACCAATAAAAATCGACTTGCCGTTACATGTTATTCTCGCCTGCCACTTTCCCGCCCTCTTTAACCACGTCGCCCCTTTATATTGCGAGCTGCAATTGCCCCTCTGTTTGCGCTTATTCCAGGTATTCTGCTGCCTCGTAACAACTCGAATATTTGCCCTTCGATTATCCAGGCCGTTATGATTTATATGGTCAATAATTTTACCTTTCGGCTCACCCAGTATTTCTCGATGCATCCTCACGTTTCTTTGTCTTCCTTTGTTGTCCTTACCCGTCCGCAGGGCGTAGAATCCTCTTTCAAACCGTGCCGCAAACCATTTATACCCGGCGATTCTTTCGTAATCCTCAGCGTCCACTATCGCGAATTTTCCCTGGGTAAGCGGAATCCTGCGGAAGGCGCAGCCGTAGTGTCTTTTCCGGTACCGAAGCATTAGCCATACTCGCAGCCGGAAGATAAATTCCGGCAGATATATCTTGACGTGAACCGCTCGCAAAAGCTCTCCTGCACGAATAAACAAGCCACAGAGTTCACCGAGAACACAGAGAA
>CAYVIT010000002.1:25749-85490 GCA_964451425.1 uncultured Pirellulales bacterium | reverse complement strand
TTCGTATTGCGTTCCGCCTACGGCGGATAAAGTTCGAACTTGCCCGCCGAAGGCGAGTTCCCTTGGAGCTATTTTTTGCCAAAGGCAAAAAAAGAGCAGGTGAACAGTAGAAAGGTGAAAGTAGAGTAACATAAAAACCTTCTCTACTAACCTGCGGTCTACTGCTCTACTGTTCCACTTTCATAATTCATGCCTAAATTTGCTACCGACTGACAAAACAAACTTTACTTGGTCGTAAGTAAGTTTTTAATTCGCTCGAACAATCCAATCTCCACCAAAATATACAAAACAAAAGCGCCAATAACAGTTACAATAACACCGACAATAATTTTAAAGACAAGATGTGATGTTTTCTTGAATACCAAGCCAATTATCTCCTTACTCCAACTCTTCTTTTTGGGTAACTGTTCCTGCTCCATTCCCGCTGGCTTTTTGTCCCCCGCCTCGCCGCTGGGTTGCTTGTTCTCTGTTTCTGCGGTTATTTTACCTATCGAGTCCGCACACCATTCCAACAAATATTTTAACCCATTGACTGGTTCGAGTTCTAAAGCCGGTAATTTCTCAAGCCCATAACATTCTCGTTTGATTTCTAAGGCCTCATCAATTGCTTTCTTGTATGCTACTTCATAATCAAGGTCGGGTACAGCTTCAAGACCATTGTCGGTCAATTGGAGTCTGCCTTTCATATTAGACAGAGTCATTGGCTTATCAGGTACGCCTTCACCTTTGAGATACTGCTGAATTTTTTCTGATAAAGCTTCCAGGCGGACTATTGTTGATTTATCGCAGTCGAGAATCTTGCCAAGTTTTTCAGCCGTTATGTTAGGGTTTTTTGCCAACTCTTTGGCTGCTTGTCGCTCACGTGTTTCTTTGAGAAGCTGTGGTGGTGTTTTCTTTCGCTTCTTTTTGTCCCCAACCTTGTCGCTGGCTCCCGGCCCTTTTCCTGCTGGCTTTAATTCTTCTTTGGCCATTTTTGCGCAATAACGTAAATCGTCTGCCAGTTTTCCTATTTTGTTTTGCAAATCGAGTAGCCCAGACTCCTGCAAATCTTGCCGAACGAGGAGAATTGCATTTACCTGTTTTATGATGTCGGAGTATTGCTTCTCGATTTTACTCTTAAATTGCGGCATATACCGAGTTAGCCACATCAGTATTTCGCTGAAGGCCCTTTTCCAAAGACAAGAGGTCAGATACAGATTGACAGAAACATCAGAAGCTGCGTTCTCTTTTAAGCCCTTTAGCAGACTGGTCTTCAGAGTAATGCCCTTTATCTCTTTTGTGTTTACATCTTCAACGATAAACTGGTGTTCTATTATCTCAACAAGTTTTTCCAATCCCTCGACAACCACCTCGACATTTTTTTCAAATTCTTTGAGAAATGTCATACTTTCACCTGTCCTTTTCGGGTCGGTCTGGAGTTAATGCCGGACAGGTGTGCAACATCAACCCCAAACCGCTTGGTCGGTAGCTAACCGGTCGTCCCGATTATAACATTTACCCTTTATTTTACTGTAAAATCGCATTTTGGACAACAAATTGCACTCTTTATTAGCCCATTTTTTTCTTGCTTTACAGCAACGTGAGCATATAATTGTGATACTTCATTGATGGAGAAGAACAAGCGGGACGGAACCCGGAGAAAATATCAATCACTTTTTAAGGAGAAGAAAATGAAAATCAAAAGTTTAACAATTTGGGTGATGTTGGCTTTCTGCGCGGCATACTTTTTGGGGCTGCCCGAAACTATTGCTACGGTTGTTTATGATTTTGGAGGCGAGCACGACATTGACTTCGTAATAAACGACGATGTTCGCGTCAAGAATAATTCCAGCAATGTTCCAACTACTGTAAATTTGCTCCCTAATGGGTCAGTAACTTCTTATATGGAAGTTTGGGATACCAGCCATGTTGACATTGCTGGAGGAAGTATATTTGGTGATTTTTATGCGTACGATGATAGCCGAGTTTCTTTTTCGAGCGGTAAGGCAGGACAGACTTTTAGGGTAAGGGGTAACAGCCAAACTACCATCACAGGCGGGTCGATTGGTAAATTCCAAAGTGAAGATTATACGCAAGCGTCAATTTCAAACGCTTCGATAGGTCCATATGGGATGGACCCAGTGGGGATGAGCATTCAAGACTATAGTCAAGTTACCATCACTAACGTCTCGGTAGGGCATTCCGTAGAGACTTCGCACTACAGCCAAGTTACTATCTATAGCGGGTCGTTTGAAGACGACATTATAACCCACGGTAACAGCCAGCTTAGTATCTTCGGCGGGACGATAGGGGATATACTCGATGTTTATGAGCAAAGTGTCGTAACTATACACGGGAGCAATTTCAACTATGGCTATGGTGGAATAACGAACTCAACAGGTATATTGACCGGTATGCTGGCTAATGGAGACCCAATCAATAACCGTTTTTACGTCCACGACAATGCCTCTATATTGCTTGTCCCCGAACCGTCCACGCTCTTACTGCTTGGCTTGGGTGTCCCGATTCTATCGGGATTGAGAAGGAAACGCTAACCCTTTTTTTTAAAAAACTCTTATAAACCCCATTTTAGCCAAAAAATAACGTTATTTTGTATGAAAACCGTATATTATGCGATATCCTGGGGAAAATCTCTTGACTGATATATGCTCAAAGGTGTATAATCTATTAATAGCTTTTGATGTGTAGGCACAGGGAAGTTCGAGATTTAAGGTGTTGGAATAATGTAGAGGAGTATATCATGAGAGAAATGACATTTGTTCTCGGTATGGTGGCGGTAATCTGCGCTTGTAGTATTGCTCAGGCGGGTATTATCAGTTTTGACTGCTATTTCCCCGACGACCTTTATGGGTATGATCACCAATGGGACTACGATTTGGTAAACAGCCAGTTGACAATTACGGAGAGACTTTTTTCATCGCCCTCTTCAGAAGGTGACCAAGTCGAGATAAGTGGTGTAACTGATTCAGACCCGACTTTTACACTCATTAAGACCATCACAAATACCACAGGAGAAACCTGGACCGGTTATGATCTGGAGTTAATAGGCAATAGCACTTTTGTTGACGGAACGGCCGGTAGTACTAAGTTCGGTACATATTCGTTTTCAGAAGATTTTAAAGTACTGCATTTTTATTCACCAATGCCAGTGCTCAACGGTGAGTTAGTTACCCTGCAGGTCGATATCAACATTCCAACCGTCGGCCTGTTCGACTTTACGATGGCTCAGCACCCAATCCCCGAACCAGCAACGTTCTTGCTGCTGGGCTTGGGTGTCCCGATTCTATCGGGATTGAGAAGAAAACGCTAATAGTTTTTAGTTCGTTGTTCATAGTTCGTAGCTGCTTTTCTCTGCGAAATCTGCGTCAAAAACAAAAATCCCTCTGTGTTCTCTGTGAACTCTGTGGCTTTGAAGAATTCGGATTAGACGATCAGTCCCGATACGACCGTTTCAAATACCATCGTGCCGTCAACAACACCCTGGACACTGCAGGTGTACTTCCTGCGCTTGAATTTTGTGAGGTGAGCAAGCAGGTATAATCGTTTTCCCGGCTCGATTATAGAGCGGAACTTCGCCTCATCTATGCCGGCAAAACCGATAAAGCCTTCCATTCCATAGACCTCTTTTACGAAAAAACTTGAAAGTTGAGCTGCCGCCTCCACCATTATTACACCAGGCATCAAAGGCCGGTCGGGAATGTGGCCACGTACCCAGAATTCCTCCTCTGTTACATCCTTATAACCCAAAATCAGGAGTTTTTTCCTATCATACCAGAGGATGCCGTCAAGCTGCTGCATCTCAAATCGCTGGGGATTAACCTTATAAATAGCTTCTTTGTCAAAGACAGGTTCCTTCGTAAGGTCTATTTGAGATAAATCAAACAATAATGGCGGCGGCATTAAACTGCCTCAGAATAGAAAAATTCTGCGCAATAGCATAATTGCCACTTACAAAGCAGTGGCAAAGTTTACCCTGCGCACGTTATGTATTACGCAGATTAAACAGGAAAAACAGCGTTTGTTAACACCTGTGATAATTTATTCGGTTGATCTGATTTCGAGAATACGGCTTCGAACAACCTGAGCAGACTGCTTTACCTTCTGCATCTGCTTGCGAACCCGCGTCCCTGCTGCCTTATTCCCACCTTCGGCCTTGCTAATGTCAGACTCAATTTCAGCAACCAACACTTTCAAATCTTCATACTCTTGCATCAAAGTTAACCTCCACTTTGCGCGTTTAAATTGCTAATAATGTCTTAAAATTTCACAAAACTTAACGGCCTGCAACTGTTTTGTCAAAGAAAATAGCATTTTTTGCAAAAAAAACGCTGTTTTTTGTTGTACCTTCAAGATAAACATCTAAAAGATGACAAACACAATACTGTCTTATTCCCTTGTAAATTATGAACTTACGTATTCTTTCCGGCTGCTCTTGCCTCTCCGGCTTTGTATTCCAGCCTTAGGACGTTTTTTTGCCTTTAAGCCAACATTTTTTTGGTTAATTCTGCGATTCTTCGTCCCCTACGCCGGCATTGCTCCTTGACTCTTTCATCAGGCTTTCCGATGGAAACAGGCCCATAGTGGTCGCCCTTTGGGTCGCCCTGCACAACCATACCGGCTATCAGCATTGCCTCAATTATGCCCATAATGGTCGTTTCGTTTCCACCGCCGATATTTCCCGCACTGGAAAATGCCGCCCCCACTTTTCCATCGAGGCCGCCATGAAATGCTACTGTCTCATCAATCAGCTCTTTAACAGGCCCAGCCATAAGCCCGTAGTATGTCGGCGAACCGATGACTATCGCATCATAATCAAGCAATTTTTTGGCCTTTACCTTGTCTACAGATTTGCAATCCGTCTGGAGGCCCGCCTCATTCATCGACTCGGCTATAATCTGAGCCATCTCCTTCGTATTCCCACTTCTCGAATAATATATAACTATCCCCTTCGCCATCTTTAACCCTTTCTATTTCCCTTTTGATTTTTCAATATCAGATCCTGCTTTTCGTTTCAATTTTCCTATTTGTTCCTCCATGTTCCCTATGATAATACTTTTTAATCCGAGCAATCTGTTCAATCTAAGGTTAATTCTTGTTTTTCTTCAACGGTATTATTTCTTTGCCGAATCCTTTGGGGACCTTAAAATCAAAAATACTCTGCTCCATTTGCTTATTGACCTTTGGCTTTAGCAGTTTTATCAGGTAAATGTCCTGTTCCGTGGAAACAGCATTTATCCTGGCCGGCAGGCCCAATTTCTTATCAATCCAGAAATCGATAGAAACATAGTCATCTTTATATATCGAATCTGATTTTACTTTCAAATTCAAATGGATATCTTCCGCCTGCTCCCCATCCTGCTGGACCAGTTTTATGTCAAACTGTTTCTTCAAATCTTCTATTTTGGCGAAGCCGACTATCGGCAGATTCCTGCCGGCCAGCTCAAATGCATCCACCGGCTTATTCGGCTCAGCCAATTGATGCATAGTCACCTGTTTGATTCGATAGTTAATGCGGGTCAACCAGACGCCGTCAAAGATAAATTCCTCGCGATATATTTGCTCTTTTTCGTCATCCTGTTTCAGAGTCTTAAAATCCGCCCGAAGCTTCGATTTCCTTCCTGACTTCGCATAATACAAAGCACCTTTTCTCAGCGTTGTCGATTCGAAGACCGGCTGGATAACTTTATATTCCACCCTGGCTTCATAAAATTTAAGCTGTTTAGTCCTCCGGCTCAGTTGGTTCAGGACCACATCAACAGGATTAGCTTGTTTTTCTTTAGGTTCAACAGATGTTGTCTTTGCGGAGCATCCAGCCCAACAGGCAGACACTACAATAAGCAATATAAACAGACTTTTTGCTATTATTTTCCTATCCATTATTCCACTTTCATTTCTTATATCGGATTGTTCTTTTCCTCGATAATTTGAAGTATTTGGCGGATGTTTTCAATAGTAAAATCTGCATGCTCAGCAAACTCGCCGGCTCTATCGTGATTGGCCAGAAGTACTGAGAAGGCACCTGCCGCCTTTGCGCACAGTAAGTCAAAAAGATAATCGCCTACAAGCATAGTCTCCCGGGGCTTTACCTCAAAATGCCGACAAAGGTGCAATACGCCGAAAGCATCCGGCTTGGCCGGACCGTCTTCTCTGTCAACAATAGCATCAAACTGCAAGCCGTGCTTTCGGGCAATGGCCTTTGCGTTACTTCGCTTATTACGTGTTAAAATTCCGATATGAATACCGGCTTTATGAAGAATCGCAAGTGTCTCTTTAGCTCCATCGTTAAGTGTGGACTCTGCCACTGCCCGGCTCTCGTGATAATGCAGTATTTCTTCAGCTCGCCGACGCTCTTGCGATGTCATATTCTGCATTGATTCAAGCACTGGGCCGGAATTCCTATCCAATCCCATTTCTTCACGAATAACGTCAAAGTCAAAGTAGGGTTGGGTTATTGTCCCATCCAGGTCAAATATCACAGCTTTAATCGGCATTTCTCATATATTGTGAATCGCATCTGGTATTTCGCCGCGAGCTTCACACTTTTTTGCAGAGCAGTTTGATACAGTATCGTCCGGCCTGGCTTAATATCTTATCTCTACGAACGATTATGCCTGTCGGCCTGACAAAAGATTCATTCGAAAAACCAATTGCTTTGATTGTACCGCTTTGGACCTCTTGAAGTATGGCTGTCTCAGGTAATATGCTTATCCCTGAGTTTATCTCCACCGCTCGTTTGATGGTTTCAACATTATCGAATTCCATCACAGGGCGTACAATAATATTATAACGCTGGAAAATATTGTCTATCCATATCCGCGTAGGGGTGTCTTTCTCAAAGCCGATGAATCGCTCAAATTGCACCTTGTGGATATCAATCTCCGATTCGCGCGATAAGGGATGTTTTGGGCTGAAGGCCAGAAGCAACGGCTCATCCTCAAATTCATATACATCGAGTCTTTTATCTTTTTTCGGAACCGCCACAAGCCCAATATCAATTTCACCAGATAATACCAACTCGTAGATTCTGGGGTCGCTGAAGTATTCAATATGTACGTTAACATCCGAATAGGTGACCATAAACTTCTTAACATAGTCCGGCAGACTATGCATGCCGATACTGTATATCGCAGCTATATTTATTCTACTGGCTCCGTCCGACTTCAGGGCATTGAGCTCACTACTTAATTGTGCATATCTTTCTAAGACATCTTTGGCTGCCTTGTAAAACAAATGGCCTTCTTTTGTCGGCTCAATAGGTCTTTTCTTCCTGTTGACAAGCTGGCACTTGTGTCTAAGCTCCAGTTGTGCAAGCTGCTGGGAGACCGCTGATTGACTTAGAAGATGTTTTTCAGCGGCCTTCAAGAAACTTTGCAACTCCACCAAATCACAAAAAACCTTTAGTGTTTCTATATGCATTATAAGCCGTCCTTATGGGTTGTATTACTAATTAATCCTTTGTATAACGCTATCAAAAAAGTATATTAAACGGTTTCTTGGCCTTATCAACTTATAATATCATATTATTATTAGTATAACTAACGATAACAGTTTCTAAAAACAGAAATTAAAAATTCTTAAAGGAGGTCGCTCAAGTGGACGCAAATGCTGTTATTCAAGCCGTTTACGAGCAAGTTCTGGCACGTAACGCTGGAGAAGTAGAATTCCATCAGGCAGTAAAAGAAGTATTAGATTGCCTGGGGCCGGTACTCGATAAGCATCCGGAATACGTCGAGGCAGCGATTCTCGACAGGATTGTCGAGCCGGAAAGGCAGATTATTTTCCGGGTGCCATGGCAGGACGATAAGGGCAATGTTCATATCAACCGCGGATTCCGGTTTGAGTTCAACAGTGCCCTCGGTCCATACAAGGGCGGCTTGAGATTTCATCCTACCGTCAATGCCAGTATCCTCAAATTCCTCGGTTTTGAGCAGATCTTTAAGAATGCTCTGACAACTTTAGCTATGGGTGGAGGCAAAGGCGGCTCAGACTTTGACCCAAAGGGCAAAAGTGACAATGAAGTAATGCGTTTCTGCCAGAGCTTTATGACCGAGTTGTGCCGTCATATCGGCCCTGACACGGATGTGCCTGCTGGTGATATCGGTGTCGGCGGACGAGAAATCGGCTTTCTGTTCGGCCAGTACAAACGCCTTCGCAATGAGTTCACAGGGGTTCTCACCGGTAAAGCGTTGAACTGGGGTGGCTCATTAATTCGGCCGGAAGCCACCGGCTATGGCTGCGTGTACTTCGCCGAAGAAATGCTCAAGACACGCGGTGACAGCTTCGATGGTAAAGTCTGTACTATCTCTGGTTCCGGAAACGTATCGCAGTACACCGTAGAAAAACTTAATCAGCTTGGTGCAAAGGTCGTCAGCCTTTCCGACTCAAACGGTACAATCTATGACCCTGACGGGATTAACGATGAAAAGCTGGCCTTTGTGCTGGAACTCAAAAACGTACGACGCGGACGCATCAAGGAATATGCCGAGAAATTCGGCGCCGAATATATCGAAGGCAAACGACCCTGGGGCATTAAATGTGACTGTGCCTTGCCGAGCGCGACCCAGAACGAAATTGATGTGAACGATGCAAAAACATTACTCAAAAACGGCTGCACTCTCGTTGCTGAAGGTGCCAACATGCCGAGCACACCGGAGGCAATTGAACATTATATAGCCAATAAGATACTCTACGGTCCAGCCAAGGCCGCTAATGCCGGCGGTGTTGCTACCTCCGGCCTGGAGATGTCACAAAACTCCATGCGTCTTTCCTGGACGCATGAAGAAGTCGATGAACGGCTGCACAACATTATGATTGCGATCCACAAGCAATGCTTTGAGGCCGCAGAAGAATACGGCCAGCCGGACAACCTTGTAATGGGTGCAAACATCGCCAGCTTTGTTAAAGTAGCCGACGCCATGCTCGACCAGGGGCTCGTATAAAATAATTCCACTATAGACACTAAAGGGCGCTTATCTTAGTACGCGCCTTTTTTTATTGCGTAACGCTAAAAATACTACTACAATTTCGCGAAATGCAGAAAAATGTTGACATAAACAAAGTGATTCGCCAGCACCTTCAGATGGATGAGTTTTTTACGGGTGGATTTACAATAAAGGGGCGGAAGAGTATGAGTGACCAAGCGGAACAGAAAGAATCAACTATCAACTCGGCTGCCGAACTCGAAAAAGTCGCCGATGAAGTCCGCCTATGCCGAGAATGTGACCTGGGTTCGTTGCGAACGAATGCAGTGCCGGGCGAGGGCCACCCGAATGCCCGTATAATGTTTGTTGGAGAAGCGCCCGGGGCCGATGAAGATGCACAAGGCCGACCTTTTATCGGAAGGGCCGGGAAACTGCTGGATAAGATAATCACAGCCTGTGGACTGAAACGCAGCGACGTCTTTATCGGCAATATCTTAAAATGCCGCCCGCCGGAGAATCGCGACCCCCGTGCAGAGGAGATAGTAAACTGCTTCCCATACCTCCAAAAACAGATTGAGATTATTAATCCAGAGATTATTGTAGCTCTCGGTGCTCCTGCAGCCAAGACTTTGTTAAACACCAACAAATCGATTGGACAATTGCGAGGGCAATTCCACGAATACTATCCCGGCCTGGGCAGAGCACCTATAAAACTTATGCCGACCTACCATACCGCCTACCTACTCAGAAATTACTCAACGGAAAACCGCCAGAGGGTTTGGGAGGACATGAAAAAAGTACTGACTGAATTAGGGCTTCCAATCCCTGAACGGGACAAGAAATGACCGCGTTTTAATCCCAAAAAGCGACTTCAAGGTCGATTCCAGCTCCTGATACATCGAAAAAACCCAAATATCGACTCAATAATCCATATTTCTCCAAATAATGTGTTTCGGGGAAAATTTACCTTTTCCAGCAAAAAAATTGAAAGTATTTTTGTTTTTTTGTTGACTTCTATGCTATACCCCTTGTACAATAATGGATATTGGAGAGGGTGCGAAGGTGTATATACACCTATCAAGCCCTTTTAGAAACAATGACATATTGTTTTGAGGAAAAGGAATTGGGTGAAATTATGAAAAGCAACCGGAGGAGTATGAAGAAGTCAGCGTTATTTTCCATCAGTCTTTTAATCAGCATTTTTCTTTTAAGCTCTGTGCAAGCAACATGGTTGGAGTTGACCGGTGATCCTATACCACTAAGCTCCATTCCAGCAGGCGGATTAGTGGTAAAAGACAAACTATTTTCTGATTTCCAATTGGATCAAGTTATAACCACTGGTGGCGTGATTGCACCAACCGCAGATACATTGTTTGTACAGGGTGGAATGGACGATTATACGGGTTACATCGGATTAAAATTTCTACTTGCCTGGGATGTCGGTTCAGGCCAATCCATTAGTGCGAATATAGACTACAAGGTTTCCGTACTCCCCACTTACAAATCAATGTATATTGATGGCGCCTGGAATATCATTACCCTTCCTGGTGCTACAGGCACAGGATTAGTAAACGTTAGTGAAGTATTATATGACGCGCCATTGCCTTTTGGCGGTTTACTTGCTAATCTGAGCACTGCCTGGCAGGTAGGCAGCACCAACGACGACATAAGAGCCTTCGCTAACTTTGCCCAGATCAAGCAAATATGGTTAAACAATGGTATCACCGTCACTGGCGGCCTCAGCGGTACTGCAAAACTCAATGAGGTATTCCAAATGTACACCCAGATTCCCGAGCCTGCTACAATACTTTTGCTTGGTTTAGGCTCATTAGCTTTGTTAAGAATACGAAAACGATAGTTTTGTCATTGAGTAGAGTAATTTATAAAATTCAAAGGCTGTGAGCTTTATCACAGCCTTTTTTATTTGCCGCTACTGAGCGAAAGTTCTAAAAGCTATTTATTCGCACCATTCTTTTTGTCCTCACCGCACCTACAGAGCATAAAATCTAATTTAACTGCCAATTCGGCAACTTAATTGGCTTGTTTTCAGATATATGAATTTTTCACGGCCTTGCAATTCCAAAATAAAGGAGATAAGTTCGCCTTTAGCGCCAGAAACCAGCTTTAATACCGAATCTCGCGAGTTAGCAAAATCGATGTTGCGTTTTTGCCCCAAAAACGCGTTTTTAGGAAAATCACCTTCTTTAGCTGAAAAAAACACAAAATTTTAAAAAAATTTTGATTTTTTTGTTGACTCTGCTGCTGTCCCCACTGTACAATATAGTTTATTAGAGAGGGTGCGAAGGTGTATATACGCCTATCAATCCCTTTGGAAAACAGTGACGTATTGTTTTGAGGAAAAGGAATTGGGTGAAATTATGAAAAGCAACCGGAGGAGCACAAAGAAGTCAACGTTATTTTTCCTTAGTCTTTCAATTAGCATTCTACTTGCAAGTTCCGCGCAAGCAGTTTGGGTTCCTATAACTGGTAACCCGGTCCCGATCAGTTCTCTGCCAGCTGGCGGATTGGCGTTCGGGGACTTAATAATTGCTGACTTTGAGGTGTTCGGTTTTGGAAGCGGAGGTGCGATCGATCCGAGCGCTGATACGGTTTTTATACAGGGCGGCCGAGACGACGTAAGCGGCGATTACGGTTTACGTTTCCTGCTCTCTTGGCAGGCTGGCTCCGACCAGATAATAACCGTTCCAAGTCTTAATTTCACTGTATCTGTTGTGCCCGATGCCTTTTCAATAGAGGATGTCTCGTTGTATCTTCTTGGAGCATTTACCACGGGTACTGGTGTTGTCAATGGCGGCGAAACTGTCTGGGATGGTCAGTTCCCAGGTGGAAGCCTACTGGGTTCATCATTAAGCACCTCCAAGCAGGAAGGTGACGGCGATGCCTTTATCAGTGCTTACACTGAATTCGACCCATTAAACATGATATATGTTCGTAAGTCTTTTTCAGTAACTGGCGGTACCAACGGCACAGGATATCTGTCTGAAACGTTCCAATTCTATGGCCAGATTCCAGAGCCGGCTACGATACTCCTGCTCGGTTTAGGTTCATTGGCTTTGTTAAGAAAACGCAGACAATAGATTGGTATCATAGATTATGAAATTCAAAGGCTGTGAGCTTTATCACAGCCTTTTTTATTTGCCATCACTCGGTTAGTCCAAACAACTTTTTTGCTCACACAATTCTTTTTTGCCTCATATAGTACCTGATACAAGCCCGTATCCAATAACCGCCAATCACGTGGATTAATTCGTTAATGCTGAGGAATTTGTGTCGTTGGGACTTTCGTAATTTGTTTGGTTAGTTCAGCCAGTAATACATTCATTTGTTTGTCGCTGCGCTCAGCCTCGCTAATCTTACTGCACGCGTGCATAACGGTCGTATGGTCTCGGCCGCCCAAATGTCCACCTATTTCTTCGAGGCTGTGTTTAGTTAGATTTCTCGCCAAATACATGCAAATCTGGCGGGGCATAGTGATGCTTTGACTGCGTCTCTTGCTCTGCAAATCCGCAAGACGAACGTCGAAATACCTGGTGACCACATCGATAATATCAGTAATACTGATATGCCTGGCCGCTGACTCAATTTGACCTTCCAGAGCTATCTGAGCCAGCTCAAGTGTAATCAGCTTGCCCGTAGTAGTTGCCACGGCATAGAGAGTTGTCAATGCGCCTTCCAGCTCCCTGATATTTGCTTGTACTTTATGGGCAATATATTCAGCTATTTCATCGGATATATTTATAGCACGAACGTGGGCCTTCTTTTGCACTATAGCAACCCTGGTCTCGTAGCTGGGCGGGTCGATTCTGGCGACCAGGCCCCAGTTAAATCGGCTGATAAGACGTTCTTCAAGTGAAGGAATCTTGCCGGGTGGGCTGTCGGCACTAAGGATGATTTGCTTACCATTGTTGTAAAGGGCATTAAAGTTGTGGAAGAACTCTTCCTGGCTCTGCTCTCGCTCTCGCAGAAACTGAACATCGTCGATAACCAGTGCATCGACAGTACGAAACTGGCTTTGAAAGCCTGCCAAATTCCCCGTCTCTATCGCTCTTATGAATCTGTTGACAAAATCTTCACAGCTCAAAAACTGAATGACCACATTATCAAGTTTCTGTTTCACTTCATGGCAGACGGCGTGCAAAAGGTGAGTCTTTCCCAGGCCGGAACTGCCGTAGAGAAAAAGCGGATTGTAAGTATTACCCAACGAATGACTCACCGCAACACAGCTTGCGTGCCCAAGCCGGTTACTCGGCCCAACTACAAAATCATCAAATGTATAATCAGGATGAAGTTTAGGACCGAGAACGCTTCGCTTAGAGCCACGGCCGGTATCGCCAGGGGGAACAACGTTGAATTCCACTGTAACAAGACGGCCGGTTATTTGCTGTGCGGCTCGGGTAAAGTTGTCTTTGCAGTTGTCGCATAAGAATTGAGCAGTTGCCTCATCAGGACAACCAATCTCGAGCGAACCTCCGCTAAGCTGAATAACTGTTAACTTCTCAAACCACCTCCGCACACTGGCTGGGTCAAGAGCTTTTGCACGGTCAAGAATATCAGCGAAAATGTCTTCAACTTCCCGGGCTGCCAAGACCACCCTCCTTTGTGAAAGACCTAACTAATCCGAACTCTATGCAAACAACAACTGACCATCAGAAACATCCTTGTTAGAAACTTTTACGAGGGCAAAAACAAATCAACCCCTCTGCCCATGCTCTACATACATATAAAATATTACGTGTTTCTTCCGGTTTGTCAAAACAAACTTGAAGAAAAAATCAAAAAAATGCAAATTTCAACATATAGACAAACAGATTGTCACCATAAGAAGTTAAAGACCGATAGCGACAAAAGTAAAACTGGGTAATTTTAGTTTCAACGGTTTTCGCTTTACGCCCATCACTATTTTATATACGCTATACGCTGTTTTAAGGAAACAGTTATGGGAATATTCACTAAGACAGCAGGATATTTCAAAGACCGTCTTGGCAAAACACGCGATAAAATTACCTCTTCGCTTTCGTCAGTACTAACTCTGGGCAGAAATATCGATGAAGCCCTGCTCGATGAGCTGGAAGAAACGCTGATAAGCGACGATATCGGCGTAGAAACGACAGACAAGCTCATATCCGGTCTGCGTGAAGCATACCGCAGCAGGCAAATCGCAACGACAGACGAAATACTGCCGTTTCTCAAGGAGCATATCAAAAGCTATTGGCCGGACCGCGACAGACAATTACTTCTCGCTCAAACTCCCCCTACCGTCATCCTGGTCGCCGGTGTCAACGGAACCGGTAAAACCACAAGTATCGCCAAGCTTGCCTATATTTTAACTCAGAATAACAAAACGGTTCTTCTCGCTGCCTGCGACACGTTCCGT
Source organism: uncultured Pirellulales bacterium (assembly GCA_964451425.1). Classification (GTDB taxonomy): domain Bacteria; phylum Planctomycetota; class Phycisphaerae; order Sedimentisphaerales; family Anaerobacaceae; genus CS2-K091. The sequence goes on along the minus strand of CAYVIT010000002.1, from coordinate 71,174 downwards.
GCCGCCGCCGTAGAACAGTTAAGCATCTGGGCCGAGCGCATCGGCGTCCAAATCGTAAAACACAAAACCGGCAGCGACCCGGCTGCAGTTGCTTTCGATGCCTGTGAAGCCGCTGTCGCAAGAAACACAGATATCCTGATTATTGACACAGCCGGCCGATTGCATACAAAAAAATACCTGATGCAGCAGTTGACCAAGATTCGCGACGTAGTGGCCCGAAAAATCCCCGGCACCCCGAATGAAGTCTTGCTGGTCCTCGATGCCACTACAGGCCAGAATGCCATCATCCAGGCACAGATGTTTACAGAAGCAATTAACGTAACAGGAATATTCCTGGCAAAACTGGACGGCACCGCACGAGGTGGAATAGTCATCGCTATTAAAGACCAGCTCGACATACCGGTAAAATTCGTCGGCCTCGGCGAAAAACCGGAAGATATCGCAGAGTTCAATCCGGAGACATTCGTGGAAGCATTGTTTACTTAACGACCATTTCGGAGGAGAGAAAATATGAAAACAGCAATTACCACAGCAGCAAAAGCCGGCACATTGCTGCTTACCGGCTTACTGATAGTTGTTTTATCAAGCACTATCTTTGCAAATGAGAGAATCGTCAAGTATACGCCAAAGTCCGGACCATCGCTTTGGCCCTCAGAGCCTCCCGATGACATTCCCTTCGAGCAATCCAAAGAACTCGTCGGTATATTATTTACGGGCGTTCATAGCGACTATCGAGCAGCGGACACGTGGTATCCTTCCTGGGCCACAGACGACAATCTGTATTCCCCATGGACCGACGGACAAACCGATGGAATGGGATCCAGCTCCGGTGGCCGTAACGCAACCACCGGCCAGGCCGTAATGATTGGCAACGACCCGCTCAATCTCAAAATCAAGGCCCTCGGCACGACTAAAGGCGACCCGCATCCCTACCAGGGACGCTATCCGTGCGGAAGTCTCGTTCACAATGGCGTTTGGTACTACGGCACTTATTGTTTAGGCCCTGCTGGAAGCATCATGCACAATGGAATGAGATGGAATTGGCCGGTATTAGGCCCCATTCCGGGATTCCGAATCTCAACCGACTATGGCAAGACCTGGACAGACTCCCCACACACACCAACCAAGCCCCTCTTTCCTGAACCCGCAAAATTTATGGGTCCGCTAAAAATCGGCTCACCAAAATTCGTCGACTTCGGAAAAAATATGGAGCATTCACCAGATGGTAAAGCTTACCTGGTCGGTTATGGAGCTGAAGAAAACGACCCAAAGCCTCGATATGCCAACTTGAGTTGGATATCCGGAGACCAGATTTACCTTACGCGAGTCAAACCAAGCATTCAAAACATCAACGACGAATCCAAATATGAATACTTAGCCGGATACGATAATATGGGCAATCCCGCCTGGTCGTATGATTTTGAAGATATAAAGCCACTGCTGGAATGGAACAATAATATGGGCTGCGTCACAATTACCTATAACGCACCTCTCAAGAAATACTTGATGTGCGTAACGGATGGTTGGCCGACGGTCGCAAAGATGAATTCTTATATCCTTGAATCCGATAGGATTACAGGCCCATGGAAGCTCGTAACATATATGAAAGAGTTCGGCGAACAGGGTTATTTCCTCAATTTCCCCTCAAAATTCATCAGCAAAGACGGGTATACGCTTTGGCTGTGCTATTCAGGCAACTTCAGTCAGGGCTGGAATAACATCCGATTCAAGGCCAAACCACCGGGCAGTCGCTACGGCCTGGTCCTGCAACAGGTCAAACTGCTGAATCCAACGGTGTACCGACAGTACGAAAAAAAGCAGAACCAAAAGCAGCAGAAAGACCCGCTTAAGAGCAATAGCAACATCGCTCGAAAAGCTACGGTAACTGCCTCATCAACCTACAAAGGCTACACCGCTGAGGCAGCCATTGATGGCATAGTTGGCGGCTACCCTGAAGACATATCAGCCGAATGGGCTGCTGACGGCGAAAAGACATCGGCAACGCTGCGATTGAATTGGGATAAACCACAAATTATTAATCGCATCTGGCTTTTTGACAGGCCTAACACACACGCCGACCAGGTTACCGCCGGTAAGCTCATCTTCAGCGATGGCAACTCGATAAATTTTGGTGAGCTGCCCGATGACGCTTCTGCTGCCAAAGAAATCACCTTCCCACCCAAAAAAGTTTCCTGGCTCAAGTTTGTAATCACCGCCGTCAAGTCGGAAACACAAAACATCGGCTTAGCTGAAATCGCGGTTTTCAGCCCCGAAGATTGATAAGTAAAGGTCTGAATATGGAAGCAATTCGCAAAGATTGAGCCGGCAAAGTTGGAAAATACATCAAAGAACAAATAAAACATCGACTGGGATTAGCATCGCTGTGCAGATCAATTTATTGCTTACCTTCTTTTTGATAAACAAAAAGTTGATAAGACTTGTATTTCTTGAAGTCTTCGCCGGTTCTGCCTCCCTCTAAATACTTCTTGTGGGCCTTCTCTATTTTTTTCCTGTATTTCCATTTTAGGAATTTTGTAGCGATTGGGTATCTGCTCTCAAAAAAGCGGGCGCCGACATCCACAACAGGCTGGATGACATTCTCCAGCGCATCGCCCAATAAATCCATATTGGGTGCGGTTTCTTCAGTAATATCCACGTTCTCAATAAGTCTAAAAGGAAATTTCTCAACAAGGTCATAAAACTTACTTAGCTTGTGCCCGCCGCCCATCACACCCTTGGCTTTGATGTCTTTTCTGAAAACGTCACTTATAAACAGAAAACCACCGTCTTTTAAGAACTCATTAGTTTTTGACAGGGCTTGTTCAACATCAATATACTGGAAGCTTTCACAGAACATGACCATATCATATCGTTTGCCCGTTTGCATTTCTTCATAAAAACACTCGAAGATACGGGTCCTGTCTCCCAGAAGTTGGCCGGCTTGCTTCTTTAGAAAAGGACAGGGAGAAACACAATCCACCTCGTATCCCATATTCAGTAACGTCTCGGCTATTTCACCTGTGCCGCAACCCACATCCAGGATGGTTTTCACAGCATCAGGAATATGCGAGATGACAAATTTGACATATTCATCCTGTGCCAAATGTAAATTTGCAATATCCACTTCAATGCCATCCGTCCAATACCCGTAATGAAGATGCTTCAGTTTAAGGAAATACCTGCCGCAGATAGAACCCACCTCTAAACCCAGTTCACGCGATATCACTTTTTTTGTCTTCTTTTTTTTCTTCATTAATTAATCGCCATTTAATCTCGTAAGGCCACTATCTGCACTACCCCCTTCAGAATTCGGCAAAGAAACGTCCTGTTTTTCAGATCAAGTAAAGTTATCATATTCTTGGACGGTTTCCAAGAAATTCTGTTTTCGGCAGTCCGCCCGTCAGCGGCATTGCGTACTCGATAAAGGCTTCGGTTATGCCGTTGCCCTGGGCGTTAATAAACTCATCCGGCATCGATTTTGTCTTCTCGGCCACGTTCTTAAGCTCGGTGCGAAACATCTCAACCTTATAATCGGACCCGTTACCAAGGCGTTTAATCGCGACTGAACCGTTGTCCTCTTCCATAGCAAACTGAACCGCGAGACGACCGCACCATCGCGCTTCACGAACATCGACCTCTGATTGCAAACCCGCAAAGCTCCTCTGCAGATACCCAAACGTGTCGGCCCTCACCCGCTTTGCGCCGAGCTTGCTCTTTACCTGGCCGGCCAGAAAGTCCGCCAGAGCACCCGTGCCGGAAAGTTGTATATTGCCGTGCGCATCGGTTTCAGCCTTTTCAGCCAGTTTCTTGGCCCAGGTTATGCCATCGGAGTCACAGATACCCTCACTGGCCGTAACAACACAGCGGCCCAGCTTTTTCAAGACGCTATCTACATTGCCAAGGAATTTATCCATTGAAACCGGCCTTTCGGGAACATATACCAGATGCGGCCCGTCATCATCTCTTTGCTTACCTAACACAGTAGCCGCCGTCATAAAACCTGCATGCCTGCCCATAATCACATCAATTTTTACACCCGGCAGTGTCCGGTTATCCAAATCGTCACCCATCAAAGCACAGGCCTCGAATTTCGCAGCCGTCCCAAAGCCCGGACAATGGTCTGTAACCAGCAAATCGTTATCCACAGTCTTGGGAATATGAAACGCCCGAATATCAAAGTCTATGTCATCGGCCATCCTGTTGAGAATATGAGCCGTATTAGCTGAGTCGTTGCCGCCTATGTAGAAGAAGTATCGAATATTACGCTTTTTGAAAACATCGAGAATCTTTGCACAATATTCCTCATCCGGCTTATCCCGGCTGGAACCCAGCGCCGAACACGGTGAAGCAGCCACTTTTTCCAGTGTATCAGATGATATTTTTTTCAAATCGATGAACTGGTCGTTTGCCATACCGACCACGGCGTGAAGCGAACCATAAAGGTTCTGGATTTGCGGATGTTTGTGTGCCTCTTCGATGACACCCACCAACGACGCATTTATCACGGCGGTCGGCCCGCCCGATTGTGCTACTACTGCATTTGCCCCGTTAGAAATTCCCCATTTTCGGGATGTATTATTTCTAACGGGGTTTGCTTTTGGTGCATCTGCCATTTCGTAAACTCTCTTCAAAAAGACTTATATTACTTTCCAATCACAAACTGGTTATTATACAAACAGAATTGAAACAGGCAAGACCAAACAGAAAAATCTCTGAACTCAACTTGTGACGCTTGTCATAAGATTGCCATTCCTGCGTGAGCCGTCAATCCATTATCTCTTCACAACAGGTGTAAATTGCGCGCATAGCAAAATCCGCGCATCAATAATTGAACGAATGTACGCATTGCCAGTTACCAATTACCGATTATCAAATGCCCGCTAGCCAGTACGTGACAAATTTGGCAAGGTCCTGTATGTCGATGAAATTATCAGCAGGTATGCTTATATCACAGGCAGGATTCCATTGTATCCGGTTCGGATCGCTCAACCAGGTTGAAGAAAATATTGCAAAGTCAGCCATATCTACATCGTTGTCTTCGTCAATATCAGCCATCGGGACCAAAGTCACGTCGAGGACGCCGGCACTACTGGCGACTATGTCAACCACGCAGGTCCGGGCGTGATATGAGGTGGCGGAAAATTCAAGGTTGTACGTTCCGTCAGGAAGGAATATATGGTATCGACCGAAATGTTCATCACTGCCGTTAGTTTCTCCGTTTTCAAAGCCGATATCGAGATATGTAATCGCGGCCGCGACAGGCTGACCGGTGAAGGCGTCGGTAACGCGGCCGCCCAGTGGGATAGGACGTTGAAGCTGCCAGAGCAAGCTGGGAAATACCAGTGCTGCTTCATTCAGAGCACTAAAATACAGCGGTTGGAACATCCAGTGTGTCTCCGTCAGGAAAGCATGGGCCCCCATCATAGCGAGCTGCCATTCGAAGTGCTCTCCTTCCGCCGTGGGTAACCTCACAGAGTCGCCATAACCTGACGCTATGGAAATCCCCACCGCCTCCTCCTCCCAGAAATTCGTGAACGGATGTGGCAGGCAGGCATACGAATAAAGCGTTTCCTGTCCGAAGGAGTGAAAGTCCAGCACCTTAGCGAAGCGTCGATCTTGAGACCAGACGAGCATTGTCTGGGTTTCAGGCTCCGAAGCAACTTCGGGACCACGGTAAGTCAGTGAGGTTACCAGCGTGCTGCCGCCGCATACCGAGTCCCATCCGAAAGGATAGTTACGATTCTGGTCGACGCCTACGCCTTCCTGAAAGACCCTGCGGTTCTTCCGCCACAAATTGTCAACGTTAAAGACATACTCGTAGCCGTCCGGATTCCAGGCCGGTGCAATCCATATTTCGTACTCATCTACCAGAGCGGTAATCGTTGGGTCTATGCCATATTGGCTCGTGAATTGCTCGATGGCATATAATCCGATCACCGGCGTCACTATCTCACGTGCGTGGTGCTCACAGACTACCAGGTAAGCCGGCTCGTCCTCGTTCTCAGCCACATTATCTGAAATCTTAATGGCGAATATGTGACGCCCTTCGAATGTAGTCGGCATACCATAGGTCTCCGTAAGGTCTACGACTTTGCATATCGAGGGGTAATTTTCTTCCGCATCGTTCATTTCGGCCAGGATTTCTGACAGCTCCAGGTAGCCTGTCGGCACTGACATTGTGGTTAGTTGTTCGGTCTGGATCTGCCTGAAAGGGCGACCGGCCGCAATAATTTGCAATTCAAAGCCTTCTCGTGTGAGCATTTCCAGTTCCGAACCGGTAACAATAAGCTCAAACCAATTCTGCGTAATGGAACCTTCAAGAACATCAAAACCGCCTTCGAGCAGTTGCTGAGCAAGGCCTGGGGCATTAGGCGTCTCGATTTTTACATGGGTCAGCGGCCGAGCTAAAGAAGCAGCCGAATCGCCCCAGATAAAAATGAAACAAGTAACCGACGCGACTAACATCATTATTGAACGCCAGCTTTTCATCAAGTTACACCTGTTATATTAGAAACGACATCAATGATTTGCCCGACAGCCCTGCCTACCCTCTCCTGCAAAATTACCTTTATAATTATGAGCGTGATTGCATTTATTCTATTACTCGGTTTTCCTGTTTTTCAGCTTCGAAATGGCCGGTTCGATATTACATAAATGATACCATAATACACATATAATTTCAATAGAAATTGAGCATACACCCTCGTTTGCGAGCAAGTACAAGCCTATTCGACCTTAAATTCACAACCCGGCGTCAGAAAATACAACCATTTGCCCAGCAGTTTGTCCTTCAAAATTGCACCGGCCGCCCTGCCGTAAAGCTCCAACTGCTTTCTATAAAGCTCGGCTCGCTGCGAAACTTCACCCGCAGTTATCCTGTCGGTCTTGAAATCAATAACCTCCAAACCCTGTGGCGTTTGGATTAGCATATCAATTAAGCCCTGAATTATGACGACTTCGTCGTCGGTGATTGGTGATTGTTGACTGGTGATTCGAGCGTCGAGCGATGAGGTATGAGCAACGAAAGTTGCCGGCATCGCAAATGTGAAAGGCCATTCACGCCGAACGTTCGAGTACTGCTCAAGAGCATTCCTGCCCAATTCACTTTCAAAAAACTTAACTATTGAACCTGTATTAATATGCTCAGCAACAGCTTCGTTTATAGCACCATCGTCCAAAAGCCTCTCAATTGCCTTTTCAACAGCTTCTTTATTTACGGGCTTGGCCAAGTCAAGCTCGGATATTACAATGTGTGTGGCTGTGCCGATTAATCGCCCTTCCACATGTTCGGCCAACCCGGTTACAGCAGCCGACACAGAAGTCGGCAATCGGTCCAACGCCCTTGAATAATCTATTCTCACATATTCATTGCTGCGATGCGTTAATTCTGTAACCGATTGTTTCGCGGAAAGCACTACTGAATCTTCAAACCCATAACGCCAGGCGAGAGACTTTTTCACTTGCGAGAGTCTTCTGACCCCCACCGCAGGGTTGAGGGCTAAACGAGCCCCGCCCAGAGGTGGCGGAGCTAAACCTCTGTCGGTCTTTATTTTGATTACAAACTCGGAGAGTTGTTTTAATTGCGGCTGGTCGTAAAGTTTCAATCTGAATAAATCATCATTGGCTTGCGGTGTCATACCGGTATTCAGGCCTTCGTGTAAAATCTTCTGGTCGCAAAGTCCGTAAAGAATCCACTCGAGAGGACTTCGGCATCGCCGAAGCTGCCAATCAGCAATACGTTCCTCGCCCCAGAGAAAACCATCGCAAACAACGTCGCGGCAGTGCTGCTGCCTTTCGCAGGCGCTTAAAATAAGCCGCTCTCTGGCCCGCGTTGTCGCCACATAAAGGATACGCATTTCTTCGGCAAGTGCTGTTGAGAGCTTCTGTTCTGCGATAACCTGATGTGCCAGCGAACGCAGCTTAGTGTTTGATGGAGTGTCAATAATTTGCAGCCCCAACGTATCATCAGCATCGGCAAGAAAGTCACTATAAATATCCCTTTTATTGAATTGACTATCCAGCTCAGCTAAAAAGACAACCGGAAATTCAAGTCCTTTGCTTTTATGCACGCTTAAAATACGGACAGCATTACCCGCTGAAGCGTCCGGCTCGGCAGGCGCCCAATCCTGTCCCAGCTCCTGAAGCTTCTCAATAAACTCAACAAAGCGAGAAAGTGACAAATTGCCGGCGCTGCTCGCAAATCCCTCAAACTGGATTGCCCTATCGTGCAGCTTAAGAAGATTGGCCCTGCGTGCCTGGCCGTTCGGCAGCGCAGAAACAAATGACAAGAATCCGGTTTGCCGATAGATTTGCCATATCAAATCAGCTAAGTTGCCGCGCCTGGCAACTGTCCTCCACTTCTCAATCACAGTTAGTATCCCCTTGAGCTTTTTACTCAGCTTCGCATCCGGCCCACTCTCGCTGTACTCAAGAACACAGCCGTAAAAGTTTCTGTTATTTTCATCTGCCTTGCCGTGGATTTTTAACTTCGCCAATTCGGTATCGCTAATCTTAAAAAACGGGCTCCGCAATACAGCCGCCAATTCGATATCACGCTGGGGATTGTCCAGAACTTTCAGCAGCGCCACGACATCGCTGATTTCAGTAGCCTCGAAATATCCCGCCGTGGCTTCACAGCTAACGGGGACACCGGCCAGCCGAAGCACCTCCACATAATCGTTGGCCTTTCTTGCCAGAGAACGCATCAGTATCACAATGTCACGATATTGAACATCCCGCAGGCAATCCTTCTGCTTATCATAAATTTGAAACTCCGGCTTGCCAGTATCGGCCCCGACCATTTGCCTGATACGCCGGCTAATCATTGCCGCCTGTCGCTGGCGTGAACTGATAACGTTCAAACTCTCCTCGTCAGCTATCCGGTTATTCTGCTCGTTTTCTGAATCCTGGTCTCTGCCTTTTTCATCCAGTACGTGAAACTCAACCACTGGTTTAATGTCGCCAGGCGATTGTACTTTGGATTCGCCTTCAAGGGCAGGTCTCAATTTTGCCGAATCATCGTAATCAATCTTCGCAAACGAAGCTGTCATTATCCTTGCGAATATCTTATTGACAAAATCAAGAATCCCTTTAGCCGAACGGAAATTGTCATTCAGGTCAACCCGCAATCCATTTGGCACCTTGGCCAGTTCAACCGATGCCGGTTGGAGACGTTCGATAAAAATCTCCGGCTTTGCTCCCCGCCAGGCATAAATACTCTGTTTGACATCGCCTACAACAAAAACATTTCCTTCGCAGCTCAGCATATCGAGTATCGCCTGCTGGACGGGATTAATATCCTGATATTCATCGACAAAAATGTATTTGTACCTGCGCCGAAGTGCCAATGCCGTTTCCGACGGCGATAGCTCACCCTGCGAAGACTTTTCATCATTCAAAAGCTTTAGAGCATAATGTTCAAGGTCGGCAAAATCCAGACAGTTAATATCTCGTTTGGCGTCACTGTATAATCGGTCGAATTTTTTCACAAGCTCAACGAGGACCTTTGTCTGCAGGCCTGCCGCCCTGCCGACCCTATCCAGATAATCAGGATTAACTATGGCAAGCTCCGAAAGCTCTTTGAAGCCCTCCACCGCCCTTTTCGCTGTTCGCTGGATAAGCGAAGCGATCTCGTCACGCACATCCTTTGGCTTATATGTTGTTGGCTTGATATAATTCCTTATCGCCTCAGCACACTCGTCCCAATCGCCGGCTTTCAAAAGCTTGCTGCATTCCAAAACCGGCTGAATATGGCTCGCTTCAAACTTCCCACTCCAGTCACCGGCTCCGCCATCATTTTTATATAGCCTCTGACAGTGCCGAAGTTGATTAAGGATATGCTGTAATTTCTCAGCAATAATCTGCTTTTGCTTCCGGCCCAGGTCGGTCGTAAAGGGATTGGCCGCCTCGGCCAGCCGAGCCGAACGCTGGTACCAGTTTTGCCGTGAAACTACGGTGTCCAGAAAATCGCTAAGCTCGATTATCTTTGACAGAAAACCATCATTTGTGCGAAGGTCGCGCCGCGACAGAAGCTGCTGCAGGGCCGGTACCAAGTTACTCTGCTCCCATGCCCAGTCGATAGTTTTCTCCAGTACCTCCGCCTTGAGTAATCCGGACTCGTCTGCGTCGATTACGCGAAAAGTTGGGTCAAGGCCGAGCTTATAGAAATATTCCGTAATAAGCCGCTTGCAAAACGAATGTATCGTACTTATGTCTGCCCCCTGCAGTAATACAAGCTGGTATCGAAGATGAGGGTCACCGCTTTCTAAAAATGCCGCCCTCAACTGCTCTGCAATCCGCGAGCGCATCTGCTCTGCCGCCATCTCCGTAAATGTCAATACGAGCATGCTCCAAACGTCAGGACATATAGCCTTGTCCGATACTATGTCGACGCACCGGCCGGACAATACCGCTGTCTTTCCGGTCCCTGCTGAGGCGGTCACCAGAACGTCGCTGTCGCGTGCCGTAATCGCCCGTCGCTGCTGCTCAGTCCATTTAATCTTCTTCTCAGCCATCAACCATCCCTATTTTTTCGAGCACCTGAAGTTTGCTTAGTGGTTCTAATGAGTTGTAATCATTTATCTGCCAATCGAATCGGCAAACCGGCTTATATTTGCAGTAACCACATGGCGACATCGTACCAAGTCTGTACGGTCTGACCTCAATCTCACCTGAGAGAAACTCTGCCGCCAGCTCGACTATTCTTTTCTCTGCAAATTCAAGAACTTTATCAAAATCGTCCGGCTTTAATGCTCCACTTTTTCCATAGTCACCATACTGGACATCTTTTGAGCTGATGCGGAAATTATAAAATCTGCTCCAGCCGGAGCTTGCAGAAGCATCAAGCTGCTGGAAAAATTCGCCATTGAATATTCCCTTCGCTTTATACTCATATTTTTCCGCTTTCAGTGACAATTCATCGAGAGCAGCGTGTCCAACTATCGTCTCAACCGGCATATAAAACGCGCCGACAACATCCTTCACCCTCGGCTTATCAGCATTCCTGACGGCGAGCATATAAATTGGAAGCTGCATATCGAGGCCATAGTAAAACTTTGACCAGTTAAAGGACCCCCCTCGACGCTTATAATCGAAAATGGCTGCAAATTTCCGGCCGTCGAGTTCTACAATATCAAGCCGGTCGATTTTACCATCCAGAGACAACAAGCGACCATCCGCCAACACAAGCTCATACTTACCAATCCTGCCCTGCGCGTCCCGAACCTCGCCGAACGAAACTTCGGAAAGTGTCGGCCTGAAGCTGCCTGCGCGTACCATTTTCGCTACAGCAAAAACGCAATCTTCGAGAACCTCAGCCGCAGAATTTATGATGTATGTATTGTGAGCACTGCGGCGGACAAAGTTGGAAATAAAGGTATCCGTCTGCGTAAAATTCAATATCTGCTCGTTTAGTAATTTTAATAATTCCTTATCCTCAACCGTCGCAAAATCCGTATTTTCTTCACCAAGCTTCTTCTGCAGCTCATCCAGAACTCGATGGTAGAAATTACCCAGGTCCAGCGGCTCCAGTTTAAACTCTTCACGCTCTTTCAAGTCCAGCACATATCTGGCGAAATACTGATAGGGACACGCCGCAAAAGTACTCAGTCTGCTTGCAGAGCTTCTTATCCGCTCACCAAAAATCTCACCAACTACCTCATTATCCAGCTCCGTACGGTTGTCATAATTAATCGCTGAGAGCACATCCAAGCCTGACTCGGCAAGCTCGCCATCGGCGGACATTTCATCCAGCAATTCACTAAACTGCTCGTGTGAACCTTCAAGCAAGCCACGAGACGTGTCTTTACCAAGCTCGCTGCATAGCAAATCGACAAGCTCGCTCTTATTGTGGACCTTCTCGATTGCAATTTGCTCACCAGCAATTGATTCTTCTTTCAGATTTTCAAACAATGATTCAAGATTGTCTATAAACTGCGAGCGCGTCACGCCGCTGCCTTTATCATCGGTTACAGGATACGTAACACACAGAAACTCAGATGGTCGTGTAAATGCGATGTAGGCCAGATATTGACGCTCCACAAGCTCCTGACTTACCGTTGCCGCCAGCTCAAACCCCGCCGAATCAGCCGACTTTCGGTCGTCATCGCTCAATATACTGTCCGAACCGACCGGCACGGGAAACTGCCTCTGTGTTGCCCCTATTAGAAAAACCGCCTTCAAATCGGGGTGCCGGCTGCGCTCAATCGAACCGACAAGGATCTGGTCGAGGGTCGGCGGTATAAAGGCCAGCATCAATTGCGAAAAAGCAGAATCCAGAATCGCCTGATAATCCTGACAGCTCATCTTCTGGCCGGCAAAGACATCCACAAGCTCGTCAAAAATATCAATAAGCTTATCATAAAATTGGCGATGCTCGACAGCGGTTTGCTTATCGTTACTTTTTTCCGCCTCCTCAATCCACTTCCTGACTGTTTGTCTTACACCCAGCGTATTTAGAAAATCATAGATAGCTCGCACAAACTCATCTGCGCTCATTTTCTTTACCGGATTATCAACCGGACAAAGCCTTTCTCGAAGCTCAAGTAATGGCCCAACAGCCTTTAGCCGAATTTCATTTATCCGCTGCTCGTCATTACCATCGTGTCCCGCAAAACTCCACTCCTGCCCGCTTGTCCAGTCGCTCCCACTTATGCCGAATGCCAGACAATAATTTTCCAGCACGTCGACATCACAACGCTCTATTGGCACAAGGTCTGTTTTAAGATATGTGAATATATCACCTTGAGAAAAACCGCCCGTTACCACCTTCATCGCCGAACTGATAAGCAGTACCACAGGATGCTGGTTTAATGATTTTCGCTTATCAATAAAAAACGGCACGCCATAATCATCGAAATACGCCCGTATATAGTGCTCATACCGGTCAATATCCGATGCGATAACCGCAATGTCCCGATATCGATAATCCTTTTCCTTAACAAGCCCAAGTATCTGCCTTGCTACAAACCGTATTTCGGCACGAGCATTCGGTGCCGATATGATGCGTATATTATCCTCTGCGGGAATTTTCTGATTCTTTAGTTCAAATACATTTTGCTCGATATGAGCAAGCTGTTCAGATGAAGAAAACCTGACCGGCTCATCAAGAATTACGGGCTTTCCCATTTGAAGTTTGCACTGTTTAATTATTTCGACAAGAGCAGTATACGTTCGTTCTGTCGGACTAAATATACCAACAGGGTCCAACTTCGCAGCATCTGGATTTGCCAAATCGATAGTAGACGTGTCCAGGCAAAGCGCAATTTGTGCATCTGAGACTGTCTTTAGAAGTTCAGTTAATATTGCAAGCTCCGCTGTCGTAAAGCCGGCAAAGCCATCAACCCATAATTTTGCACCTTTAACAAAGGCAGCTTTGCCCACTGCTCCGCACGCACGGTTCAATTGAATATCAGGGTCAATAAATTTGCCCTCGATAAACTCCAGATACTCTTTGAGAATCAGTCCGATATCGGCAAATTTCAATACAGCTAAATTATTCTGTTCGTCCTTGGCCAATTCACCCAGTAACTGGTCAATATCGTCCGGCGTCTTTGCATACTGGTGCAGTTCGGTAATCGTGTTCGCCATCCGGCGGCCCAGCCCGGTCCACGACGCAGATGAACCAAATATTTTTAATTTACTCTCGTTGTCTCTCAATATCCGGTGAACTATCATCTGCCGGCCGATGCGCGAAAGCATAGGCCTCGCCGTATGTCTTCCCGACAGTAAAAACTGTAAACGTTCGAAAGAAAGCACATTCAATCCGTGGTAACCGGCTATCCTGTTATCAGCAAGGATTGCCCGCTCCGCCTGATAGGTGGCCTGTTCCGGAACCAGTAAAATCAACGGCTGCTCATCACCAGCTTCAAGCAGCTCATTAATAATTGCTTTTATGCAATAGCTGGTCTTTCCCGTACCGCTTCTGCCAAGAATAAATTGAACTGCCATACAAATACCCTAAATATAGGTTCACGCGAACTCGAATGCTTTTTACCACAAATTCAACGCATTTTCAAACCTGTTATCTATTCCAATCTCGACCTGGATTTGTTATAATAAAAATAGTGAAAAAAACAGCGTTTATTAATATAAAAAAGCAACAAGTAACGGCCCTTATGGCCTCGCTCATTATTTCTGTCTTCAGCTTAACCTGCCTGGCCGACACATTCACAAACCGCAAGACTCTTGAAATCCTGCACGGCTACGCAACCAGCCAGACCCAAGGCAGCAAAACCATCGTTCACACCAAGGAAAAAGGCAGGCTCACCCTCAACCTGTCCCAGTGGAGGATTACACCGGACCATCTTGGCAGGAACAATAAGGTAATCATCATTACCCTCGACGACCATATCAGGCTTCATATCGAGGCCCAGGTATTGAAGGAGGCAATCAGCCAGTCCGCAGATGAAGGCCCGTTATTTATCCTGATTGAGATAAGCACTCCGGGCGGGCAGCTCGACCGAATCCAGCAGATTTGCGGACAAATTTCGAAAACTAAACACTGCCAGGTCATCGCCTTTATCACAGGCGGCAGACACCGGGGTGCCATATCCGGCGGTGCCGCCGCCGCCTTTGCCTGCGATAAGATTTTTATGGCCGACAACGCCGTCATAGGCGCCGCCTCACTAATAGCAAAGTCCGCATCCGGCCCGAAAGAGATTAAAGAGGTCCTCGGTGAAGAATTAGGCGAAAAGCTTATCTCTTCCTGGCGTACCCATCTTGCATCAATGGCCGAGCAGCACGGCCGGCCCGGCATACTCGCTATGGCAATGGCGGACAGGGAAATTGAAGTCATAGAGGTTTCCCAGGACAGTAAAAATCTGTTTATTGACCCAGCCAACAAAAATCCTCAGCAGGATTTCGTTCACGTCTGGAGCAAAAAAGGGGCCTTGCTGACCCTGACCGCACAGGATGCCGTCAAATGCGGCATTGCTGACAACGTGTTCGATTCCCGGCAGGAGCTTCTCCGGCACATGCAGGCCGAAGACGCTCAGATCGTAATGAATAAAGATTTGCAGAATGCCCGACTGGAACTAAAAAGGGCAAAGGCACAAATAGCAAGAATAAGAAAATCCGTTGACCTGAAAACACAGCAGCTCGAATACGAGCACCCCACACCCAAGATACTCAAAATCCTACGAGAAGCAAGAAGCGACTTCCAAGCCCTGATACGATTAGCCAAAAAATACCCGGATTTGCAGCTTGCTACATACCCTCTCGAAGAAGAATTGAATTCAATTGAGGCCGCCTACGACAAAATTAAAAGAACCACCCGTAGACGCAGATAATTGTCACTACGATTTCAAGCCGCTAATCCCAAACTCCCCAGTCCCTGCCCCATCACATTTTAATTCGCCAAAAACACTACCGAGCAAACACCAACTAATTAAAACTCAAAATCCTTCTCCGCTCTTTGTCTTTTCAACATACCCCGTCGCTTCTTTTCCTCCAAACGCCGCAGGCTTGCACGCTCCGGCACTTTTGTCTTTTTCCGTACAGGTCTGGTCTTTAACGCCTCTCTTAATAACTCCTGTAACCGCTCGACGGCAGCCCTGCGGTTAGCTTTTTGTGTCCGAAACTTTTGCGATACAACCCTTATGACTCCATCTTTGTTAGCACGCGTTGACAGCAGGGCAAGTATTCGCTGCTTTTGCATATCGGAAAGGCCCTCGCAGCCTGCCACATCAAAAAACAGCGTAATCCGCGTATTGACCTTGTTCACATTTTGCCCCCCCGGCCCGCCACTTCGGGACGCCTTGAATACAAGCTGGCCCTCATCGATAAATATGTCTTTTGTTATTTCGAGCATCTCATCTGTTCCCAAAGGACCCTTTCTACTGCCCTTAGCTTTTTGTCATTCTAAACACAGCGAAGGCTCTCAACTGCATAATTGTAAATGGTACACTATAGATTGTAAATCACCCCCTTTACTTTTTTATCTTGAAAAAAAGCCGAAAACCTTATAGTATTGGCGTACCGTTTCAATCGTAAATTATGACATTAACCATTCAAGAGGCAAAAATGAACAACAGAGGCAAAAAAACAACCGTAACGGCAATCGTTATAGCATCAATCGTGCTGATGGGCTGTACCCTTTTTACGACAGCCGCAGACCCAAAGCCTGAAATCGAAGAACTAAGGGCCGGCAAAAACTTCATCCCGACAAAGGTTTACAGCACCGAAGACGACGAGCAAATCCTGAAACTTTTTAAGGGCTTGCGGGTCGCCGACGTTTCCGACGGTATGGACAAGGTCGGTCTGAGAAATACAGGTCTTATGTCGCCGGAAATTCACGCCGCCTGGAAAGACACCATACATTTCAATCACCGATTCATCGGCATCGCCGTTACCGCCCGTTATGTCCCCACGAACAAATCCCCGGCACCGGCTATGGAGACCGAGGCATTTGACAAGTGGGTCGGCCAGTGGTATAGCAAGCTTTCACCCGAACCGTTTGTTCCGCTCATCCGAAAGGGGACGGCCCTGGTCATCGACGATGCCCCCGAAAGTGACGTTGGCTCCATCGGCTCCAATAACATTATGGGTTGGTACCTGAAGGGATGTGTCGGCGTAGTCACCAATGCCACCGCCCGCGATACCGATGAAGTCGCCACCGAAAAAGTCCCCCTGTATTTCAGGAAGGTAGGTCGTGGCATCCGGCCGGGCAGAAACGAAATCGAATCCGTCAACCGCCCTATCGTATGTGGCGGGGTACTGGTTGAGCCCGGCGATGTCATAGTGGCCGATGGAGATGGCGTTATTGTCGTCCCGCGTGCAAAGGCCAAAGAAGTCGCCGAATACGCCCAAGCAATCCTCGACGGCGACAAAGCCGGACGAAGGCAGTTATATAAAAAGCTCGGCTTGCCCCCCGATGATTCGATAAAATAACAAAGAGGCTCAGTGCAATGGAATCAAAGCACCTTCCTTAAGCCAAAACCAAAATCACGAAATTCCCTCCAGCGTGCAAATATTTTCCAAATGCACTCAACGCCCCTTTTCTCCGCTATCTTTTCCCTTTTTCAGATGGCCGGCTATTTGTTTGAGCTGTTCGTTCATCTGTTCGATTTGCCTGCCCAGGTCTTTAAGCTGCTTATGTATAGTCTTTGAGCCGAGGATGCTCGGAGCAAAGACAAAGAAAAATATCAACGCCACCGCCCCGCCGATAGCGATAAAGCTCACTCCCTGCCAAATCTTCTCTATAAGCTCATACATTCCTGCATCCATTGTCTCTTGTCCTTAATATATCCCAATCAAACCATAGGGCATTAAAAAATCGACTCTACACAAATGGTTGTCATTGCAAACAAAGCGAAGCAATCTCAACTTCATTCTTTCGTCCTTCGTCCGTCGTCCGTCGTCTGTCCTCTGCCTTCTGTCGTCTGTCGTCGGCTATTCAATATATTTTAACTTTCACCTTCCGACTTTTGACTGTCCGCAATTGTACTCTTAGGTTGCGACTGACCCTGCTCGCTGGTCTCCGGCTTTCCTCTCCAGATAACAAAGAAGTACACTATTGCCCCGACAAAATAAAACGATAGTGACAGTAAAATCGCAGCCGCCCATATCAGCTTGTCGTACTCACCGCCTTTTGTCAGTGGGTAATAAAACTTAGACACAGGCCGCTTCAAACAGTCGATAAGCATGACGATCGAAAAGACGACCCCCGCAATCCCCAAAAGAAAAAGCAGTACACCTCCACCCAAAAGCGGCGCAATCGGCCAGCACGGAAACAACTTACAGGTTAACGCCATTACCATAACAAGTACCTCCAAAAATAACTTTATACCTCCCGTATATAATAAACTAAAGCATCAGCCCTATCAAACTTTATTCACACCTAATTTCTGAGTTTCAATCCTCCTTTAAGACCGTATCATCATATTCAATTTCGAACCTCAGCTTGTGCTTTGCTTCTTCCTGAGCCAACGACAAAAACATATCCGTCAACTCTTCATCCTCAGCCACCGCTGCCAGGTCAAGATACAGCCTGTACGCCGCCTTTTCTTTCCTCATCGCCAAAACCAGTGCTTCAGCGTAATCCATATCCGGCCGAGGCTCCACATCAACCACGTAATCTGCTATATTAAGGCTTTCAACATCTTTCTGTCCAAGCAATATCTGTCCGTATTTGACTGCTTCCAGCTTCATCTTATGTCCCAGTTCTTCGGTGGCAAACTTCTCAAAGACGTCCTGCATCTTAGGATTATCCATCCGCTCAACCAGCTTCATATAAAAATCCTGAGACTCCGTCTCCCGCTCGATTGCAAAATCAAGAACCTCTTCAAAAGATTCGAACCGTTCCATTTTTCGCCCCTTCTAAATCACAAATTACTGTTCAGCAGTACAAGTTTCTACCTATTCTTATGCAAATCCACCAAACTCATACAACTGTTTGAAAATGCAGAAATGAAATGGAGACGAAGGGAATCGAACCCTCATTTCCGCGATGCGACCGCGGTGTGCTCCCGTTACACTACGTCCCCTATCTATCTTCACAGAAGCAATTATACACAACAATCCGCCAAATTCAAAATACTCTTAGCTGACTTATAGTGAAAAATCAGAACTTCCACTTCTCATAACAAACGATTTTCTCTATCGGCTCTCGCTGTGGTTCCTTTTTACTGTCGGCTGGATAACCAATCGCCATCAGTTCAATAATCGCTACATCGGCAGGAATATCCAGTATGGCTCTGACCTTATCCGTATCGAAAGAACCAATCCAGCACGTTGCCAGCCCTGACTCCGTCGCCTGCAGCGCTATATGCTCAAGAGCGATGGCAACGTCAATAGGCCCGATTGCCTGACCGCATCGCATCACATGGTCGCTGTTACTGCACGCCGCTATGATAGCACCCGCCTTCTGGAAGACCTCCGGCCGGTTCGTATGCTCAGCCACCTGATGCCGGATTTCCTTATCGGTTACTACCACGAAACGCCAATCCTGAGTATTCATCGCTGAAGGAGCCAGCCGGGCCGCCTCAAAAATCGTGTCCAGCTTGTCCTGCTCAATCGGCTTGTCCTTGTACGCCCGGCACGAATATCGATTCCGTATCGCCTCAAGTATTGTCATAAAAACACCTCTAACTGCGTATCTTCCTATAAACGAACGAACAAAACTTTTGCCCTGCTAATAATAAAACATCAAAAATATTGACGCAAGCTCTAAAAAACTGTATTTTTGCACTCAAATCCTGGGCGATTAGCTCAGTTGGTTAGAGCGCCTGCTTTACACGCAGGAAGTCACAGGTTCAAGTCCTGTATCGCCCACTATTATAAATGGTGAATGTACAACAAGTGCCCATCTATATGCTACGCTGAATCAAAGGTTATTGTGTTTCCAAAAGCAATAGGGTACTATACTACAAGAACAAAACTGCTCATACTCATATTAAGGAGTTTGCAATATGCGTAAAAAACAAATCACTCGGCGTCAATTTATCAAAAACACAGCGGCTTTGACCGGAGGTCTCTTCTTGTCCTCCTGTGCATTGGAGAAGACCACCAGGAAATCCACACCGACAGCCGTCGACCAGGTAACCCTTGGCAAGACCGGCCTAAAACTCAGCCGCCTCGGTATCGGAACAGGCAGTATAGGCGGCAGTATTCAGCGGGCCCTGGGGTCTGAAGGATTCAACAGCCTCATACGGTATGCCTACGACCAGGGTATCACATATATCGACACGTCGGAAAGCTACAGGACCCACACGATGATTCGCGATGCAATAAAAAGTCTGCCCCGCGAAAAGCTCTTTATTCAGTCAAAAATGCCAGGCCGTCCCGAAAAACCTCTTGAGGTGCTCGACCGTTACCGCAAGGAACTGGGCGTCGACTACATCGACAGCCTGCTCATTCATTGCACCGTCAAAAACGATTGGCAAGAAAGCCACAAACGCCTGCTGGATGCCTTTGAAGAAGCCAAGGAAAAGCAAATCATACGAGCCCACGGTGTCTCATGTCATACTCTGCCCGCATTGACCAAAGCCGCCCAATTGGATTGGGTGGATGTCAATCTGGTTCGCATTAATCCACAAGGCTCACATATCGACACACCCACAGAAAAATGGGACGCTAAAAGCAATGTAACACACGTCTCTGCTGTGCTTGAGCAAATTAAGATAATGCGCAAGAATAGACACGGCATCATCGGAATGAAAATGATAGGTAACGGCGATTTCATAAACCCTGAAGACCGTGAAAAGGCCATACGCTTCGCCATGCAGCGTGTCCCGCTCGATGCTGTTGTCATCGGATTCAAAAGCAATGCCGAGATTGATGAGGCCATCCAGCGTATGAACCGTGCCCTTGCAGAGACTGTTTAAAACCACATTTTAGAAAGACACAGGAGTTCTCCGGTTGCATCTGGATGTCTGACTCGTTTAGAACTTGTAAATCCGGCTTCCGGCCTAAAAGATGCCCTGTCCCTATGCCACCGGCGGCAGCTCGTCCCATCGGGTCGTATAGCGACAAGAGCGCTGGTTGAACTTGACCCTCCACGGCTGGCCCAATCCTTCCGCCGCCCATCGAAGCGGGCAGTTTAACCTGGTATTGACGGCATCTATCGCCTGCATAAGCCGCTGAGATATTTCCCTGTCGACGCTGTCAAACAAATTCCCCTGAATCCGTTTTTCAGATACAAGACCGCTCAACACAATCCCCGCCTTCTTAAACAAAAAGCCCCTGCGATATAACTTCCCTATGCACCACAGTGCCCCCCTGATAAGCTCCATCGTGTCACTCGTAGCAACGTCAAACTCTATAGTGTGGGAATTAAAGTATTTGTTTTCTATAAATCGGCTGGTTGTCACGTAGACCGTCATTAAGCCGGCGGCCAATCCGTGCTGCCTCAGCTTCTCTCCCCCTCTTGAGCAATAGCTGGCTATCGCTTCTTTTAGCTTCTCGATAGATTCGACGGGCTTGCCAAAGGACCGCGATACGGCAATTGATTTTTTGGCAGGCGGATTCTGCTCTAAAGGATAACAGATCATCCCCCTTAGCTCATATACCGTCCTTACCCCCACAACGCCAAACTTCTGCCTGACCCAGTTTATATCTGCTTTTTGTAAGTCCAGTGCTGTTTCAATCCCTGCTCTTTTCAGTTTTATAGTCGTCTTGATTCCCACCGTCCAGATTTTCTCCACCGGTATTGCAGCAAGTATCTCGTTCAGAGAAGCAGACTCGGTCAAATCCTGAACACCATCCCCATTACCCGAGTGTTTGGCAATCCGGTTGGCTATCTTGGCCAGCGTTTTGGTCCGGCCGATACCAACCGTCACCGGAATACCCGTCCACTGCTTGACGGTTCGACAAATCTTCCCGCCGTAATCGCGCAAAGAGCACTTAAACCCCGCAAGGTTCAGGAAAGCTTCATCAATCGAGTAAACTTCTATATCAGGGGCAAACCTCGACAGTGTTTTCATCACTCGGCTGGACATATCGGCATAAAGGGCATAGTTTGACGAAAACACCTCAACGTTATTTTCCTCTAAAATCTTTTCCACCTCAAAAGCCGGCACCCCCATACCGATACCCAGCGCCTTTGCCTCGTTGGAGCGGGCCACAATACAGCCGTCATTGTTGGACAACACAACGACCGGCCTGCCCTGCAACTTCGGATTAAATATCCGCTCGCAGGAAACATAAAAATTATTACAATCAACAAGCGCAAATATCTCTTTCATAGTTCGTGTATAACGCTGGTCACTACCCCCCACACCTCAAATTCCACATTCTCGCCGATTTCCTGCGCACTGTAGCTCTCGTTTTCAGGTACTAATGTTATCTTCTTATTCCTGATTCTGATTCTCTTGACCGTCAGCTCTCCGTTGACAGCCGCTATCACCACGCTCTTGTCCCTGGCCTCAAGGCTGCGGTCGACAACCAAAAGGTCGCCGCAGTGAATGCCCGCTCCAATCATCGAGTCGCCGATGACCCTGACAAAAAACGTCGCCGCCGGATGCCTAATCAGGTGCTTATTCAAGTCAAGCCTGTCCTCTTCGTAATCGGCAGCCGGAGATGGAAACCCCGCAGACACCCTCCCGTCAAACAACGACTGCCGATACTTGGTAGACAAATCCGAAATATAAACTGTCTGGACCTTCGTATTCATTTCGCACTTATCACCGGTTCAAAACAACCTGTTCCCATTCAAACACAACCGGCCTGTTATCCCTGGCCGGGCCGGGCAAGGCATCTCTTGCCTTTAATTTATATGGTTCTAAGACAGCCTGTCACCTTGCCGATTATACGAATACTCTTGTCGCTTCCCTTGATATATCTGGTCCTGTAACCCGCAGCACGGTTGGCCGATTTCAGGGCTATCCGGTTACGCTGGATATATATCCTCTTAACGGTCGCTTCATCATCCAGCATCACCACCCCAATCCGGCCGTTCTTAATCGTCGAAGCCGGCTCAACCACCACAAAATCACCATCCATAATACCCTCGTCAACCATACTGTCCCCGGCAACTCTCAGAATAAAACTGTCTTTCGATTGGCCGAAAAATTCCCCCGGGTCTACATATCCCTCGATATTTTCTTCCGCCAGTATCGGCTCCCCCGCCGCCACCCTGCCCACAATAGGGACACCTTCCCTTTCTTTTTTCCTGTAGAGGTATTCCTTAGACAGCCTCAGTCCCCGATGGCCTCCCAAATCCACCAGATAGCCTTTCTTCTTAAGATAGCTTACGAACTGACGAATAGCGTTCCGCGCCAGACCGAACTGCCGGGCGATTTCCCGCTGGCTCGGCGGATTGTTCTCTCCCAGCCTCTTCTCAATAAACCTGAGAATCTTTTGCTGTTTTTCCGTTAAAGCTTCCATAATCTTCTCCCAGGAGCCCCTATAACAAACAGGTAGTCATTGCGAGGCCGCAAAATGCGGCCGCGGCAATCCCAAGCCTTCGAAAGTTTGAGATTGCTTCGCTGCGCTCGCAATGACATCCACCAACTGAGTTGCGACAAAGCACTATTCCGTTAAGGTCTTTAAGCAACTCCACTATATTATATGTCTATTTGGGCATACAAGCAAGAAAAAAATGATTTTTTATAGCTCCCTAAAGCCCATTATTTACCTAAAAATCAGGCTTTTTGACTAAGCCTGCGAAAAAGATATGCTGTTGACCGCGAGGCTTACCTCTGCAAGTCGCAGATTTTACTCCTTACTCTTTTTTGCCTCCGATGGAAATAAGATGTAAATAAGTCCTCATGTACATTCTCCCCCCAGCCACGGCTGGAGTAGCGTAGCTCTCCTCACCCAACGGATTGACCGCAAGCAGCTCGTATGTGGAACCCGCCTTGATTACGACAACCTCCCCCTTCCTCGTAATACAGTACAGTTTGCCGCTCACCCACACCGGTGAACCATAAAATGGGCCGGCCGGCTTTTCACGCCACAATTGTTCACCCGTGGCACTGCGCAGGCAGGAAACATCCCCCCTGTCATGAAACGTAAACAATAAACCATCTTTGGCTAATGAGGTAGGTACATACGGCGCAGAACTATTGTCAATCTTGTATACCTCTGTGGGTTCAGTGGATTTGCCGTCTTTGCCGGGTCGTATCGCTATCAAGCGTTTCCCGCTGCCACCGTCGCCGCAGGTGCCGACTAACAGTTCACCCGCCACGACAGGCGAACTTACAACACGACTTATAAACGCCGACTTCGCCTCCCATACCACCGCCCCGCTGCCCGGGTCAACACCGGTCATGCCGTGTGCAAGACTGGTGAAAATCAACAGCGGTGTATCAGCCCCCGATGAATACAGACAGGGCGTTGAATATGACGTTTTGGGACTGGTTTGCCGCTCAAGCTCCCATCGTGTTTTGCCGCTCTTACAGTCGACTGCTATCCAGGCACTTCGAGCATCTTTATCGCTTTTCTCATGCTCGTGGGTAAAGACCACGATATCGTCAACCACAACCGGCGTAATGCCCGGGCCGTGCTGACAACGCACACCTTCGAACGTACGCTCCCAGATTTTCTCACCGTCGTGGTCTAATGCCACCAGGATTGTCTCGTTTGTAGTAGCCCAGAGTACATAGACGTGGTCACCATCCACAGCCGGCGTCGCTGTGGCATAACTATTGCTGCTGTTCATACGATACTTTGTTAGTGCGTATTCTTTTTGCCACAAGACCTTACCATCCGAAACATTAAGAGCCAAAAGCATACCGCGACCGGCCTTTTGGTCTCCGCATGTTACAAAGACCTTATCCCCCCAGACAACAGGCGAGGAATGGCCTTCCCCCGACAGCTCGACCTTCCAGTTATAATCCTTTTCCGTCCACTTAACGGGTATTGTTTTGTCGTAACTGATACCCTGCCCGTTCGGACCGCGGAACCTTGGCCACTCCTGCCCCTGCGCTACAGAAACTAACAAGAATACGCATACGACCAAAAAGCGGCCGCCTTCAATCGCCAACCGTCCATACCTTTTCATCCAACACATCCTTCTTTATACACTTAGCTTCGCTATTAATCCTTTTACTTTGAATAGAATACCAAATTAACTCTGCGCACGCTATACCCCCGCTGAATTTTATCTTGTTACTCTATAGATACAATGAAGGCTTCACAGGTTCGGTTTCATAGAACATCTCAACACCTCCTGATACAGCTTTAACCTGAAGCTGCAACATGTACCGGCTTATAATTAGAAATTTATATGGCTTTTTAGGGAACAATCCGTAACCTTGCCCAAGAAACCGTTAAAAAACTTTTATAATACAAGCATCGCTTACAATTAAAACCGTTAATACTAAAGTGACTTTCCCGTATCTTTTCCGCCAATCTTTCCATGTTTACATTTTACATAAAAAGGCAACAATTCAGAGCCGAATATTAGCCATCTAAAGCCGGTATTATCAGCCCTGCAAAAGCATCGGCGTTTTTTTGCTTGATTTGGTTCGTCGGACTTGCCTAATCCTGGAAACAAATCGTATACTTTAGATAGAGTGTTAACGTCGTTAATCGCATAACCCGGATAATAAGTAAAAGGGATTTACTATGAAGCTCAAGACATTATCCTTATACAGGGATTTTGTAGACTTTCTTCACAGAGAAAGCCATAAAACTCCAAAATACGCAAAAATTGGAGACCTAACCCTAACTTTTAAACTGATAAATACCGCTGAACTTTCTTCTGAAAGCAAGCTTACATACGCTTATTTGTTTTTCCACAGAAACGATGTTACAGGTATACGCGTACCTGTTTTAAGCCGGATATTGGGAATGACTCCCGAACAAACACGCAACACCTTAAACGAATTGACAACCAAAAAGCATATTAAGCTAATCACAACCCGGCAAAGCGCTGATTTCTCTGAGCTGACCTATTACTATGCAATAGTGAATCCGGAAAAATACGGCATGCCTGACCTCGAAGAAGAGCCACTTACGCCAGAAAAAGAATGAGGCTGTTCACAATCTCAAATTGAATTTCCAATTATCCTTGACTCAAACCACTCATACAATCAAACCACCCATTCGATTCCTGTTATATATTCTAATGCGGCTTCGGCCAACACTATTTTCCCCGTACTTTCGTCCTCAGCGCCTCAAACAAATCTGCTCTGCTCAGCTAATTGACTTTGGCATCCGAAACTAAGTAACAAAAACAGGTTTGAACTGCCCGCGGAATTAGCTTGTTGAAAAGCATTATCTTATGTAGAATCTGTATGAAAAATTTTTAAATCATTTAAAGCATGAGGTTTTATAAATATGCAAATAAAATTACATTTTCTCGGCGCCGCTCAGAACGTTACAGGCTCCCGGCACCTCCTCGAAGCAAATAATACTCGGATTCTCATAGATTGTGGGCTCTACCAGGAACGACAGTTGCAGGCCAGAAACTGGGACCCATTTTCTGTAGAACCGAAAAGTATAAACGCTGTCCTCTTAACCCACGCTCACCTCGACCATTGTGGTTTATTACCCAAACTCGTTAAAGAGGGATTTCAGGGAAACATTTATTGCACCACTGCCACTGCTGAGATTGCCAAGATTATATTGCTCGACGCCGCCAAGATTCAGGAAGAGGACGCCGAGCACAAACGCAAAAGGCACGAAAAGCAGGGTCGCAAAGGCCCCTACCCTGAAGTCCCCCTCTATACTATTGAAGATGCCGAGGCATGCTTTCCGCTGTTTTCGTATATTGATTACAGAGAAGCTCAAAATCTCGGCGACGGTATCGAAGCCACCTTTTACGACGCAGGTCACGTCTTGGGCTCATCCATAATTAGAGCCAAGGTCCACCAGGATGGGCAGGAGAGGATTATTTTATTCTCGGGAGACATCGGCCGGCCGAACAGACCCATCGTATGCGACCCCACCGTCTTCGACTACGCTGATTATGTCCTCATTGAGTCCACCTATGGAGATAGAGTGCATGAGGAAGTCGCCGATGTGGAAAAGACAATGGGCAAGGTGATAAACGAGACAATAAAAGCAGGCGGCAACATTATCGTGCCCAGCTTCGCGCTCGAACGCTCTCAGGAGGTTTTATATTATATCAACGAGTTACGTCTGAAAAATCAGATCCCCGAGTTGAAGGTCTTTTTAGACAGCCCAATGGCCTCAAAGATTACAAAGGTCTTCGAGAACCATCCCGAATTGTTTGATAAAAAAATGACCGAATATATCAAACGACACAAGTCACCTTTCGACCTGCCGGGACTGCAAATGGCAGGAACAGCCGATGAGTCAAAGGCAATCAACGATATAAAAGGGACGGTTATGGTCATTGCCGGCTCAGGGATGTGCACCGGCGGCAGAGTGAAGTTTCACCTTGTAAATAACATCTCCGACCCGAAAAACACGATTATGTTCGTCGGATACCAGGCAGTCGGCACACTCGGAAGGTCAATTGTGGATGGAATAAAAGAAGTCCGGATACTCGGTGAGAAGCGCAGGGTGGAGGCAAAAATTGCCCGCATACACGGCTTCTCCGCACACGCAGACAAAAACGAGCTGCTCGATTGGCTAAAAGAACTAGAGGCCCCTCCAAAAGGAGTATTCATTATACACGGTGAGACCGAAAGCGCGCACAGCTTTGGCAATTTCGTCAGAAAGCAAACCGGCTGGAACGTCACCGTCCCCGAATATCAAGACGAAATCATCCTCGACTAATTTCACCAGCGTTAACGAGTCGTGATTGAGCAAATTCGGATGGCCGGACCTGTCACTTCTCGTCCTGTGATTTTCTTCTTCGACTTGAGATGTAACTGAGCAGTATCCCCAATTCAAACAACAAATACAACGGAATTGCAAGCGTTACCTGCGAAATCACATCAGGCGGAGTAGCCATCGCCGCTACGATAAAGATGGCCAGAATAACAAACTTCCGAGATTTGTTCAGAGCCGCTATGGAAACCAGGCCCGTCCTGTTCAAAAAGAAAATGGCCGTCGGTGTTTGAAAAGCCAGCCCAAATACCAACATAAGATGACTCACAAAGGATATATAGTGCTGAAAGGTAAATTGCGAATTTACGTCCAGTATTCGCCGATTGAACGATACTAAGAATTTCAAAGTCAAAGGCGCGACAACTATAAGAAAAAAAAGTGCTCCGCCAACGAATAATACCGCTGAAAAAGGGGCTGCGATGTTAACGTAGCGTTTTTCGTGCGGATAGAGTCCCGCTGCAATAAACATCCACAACTGATAAAAAACCCACGGAGATGAGAGCAACAAACCCGCAATTAAAGCAATCTTCATATAGCTGATAAAACCGGCCGCTACCGCAATCACCTGGAGCGGCTTTAGTTTATAAATGTTTAGCCGGACCTCCTCTTTGTTCGACTTAGCCTCCTCTTCCTTGACCTTGGCCTTCTCTTTCTTGACAGAATATCTGCTCTCTTCACCGTCGTCTATCAGCCATCTTCTGCTGCTGAACAGATACCCTTTCTGTTTAACCCTCACATCGGCAGACAATGCCGCCCCGTTATCCTTGAATGCCTGCCGCAGGCCTTCAGACATGGTGCCTTTGTCTAAATCAACCTGGAACTCCATATCAATGTTGAACAGAAGCTTGGCAGTTGCATCATCGTAGGGACCTTCCATAAACCTTATTATGGAACGGCCGAAAGCCAGGCAGATGATGGAACATAAACCCAGCCCAAGAATCGCGCGAATCATCCGCATCCGCAATTCTTCGAGGTGGTCGCCCAGACTCATCGTAGAATCAAAAAGGTCGTCTGTCTTATTGCTCTCGCCCATATCAAAATTGATCACTGATTATTGATAAATGGCTGTATGGATTATCAATTACCAATAATCAATCTGCACCCATCGTATCGTCTTCGTTCAGCCCGGCGGCGTCCTTGGCTTCATCCACTATGTCGTTACTGACCTTCCGGACGTCACTTACGATTTCGTCTTTGGTTTCCTTGGCTTCGTTAATGCCCTTTTTGAATTCGGTCATACTCTTGCCGACATTGCGGGCGATTTCCGGCAGCCGCCTGCCGAACAACAACAGAGCGACAATAGCAATAACTGCAAGTTCAAGCGGACCCGGCGTCCAAAAAGCCAGATAATGTATATATCCAGTCATATTAGTCTCCTATTATTATCAAAAATTATATTATAGCACCATCTGGACTATTTTGTCAATCCCATTAGAAATCTTATTTTTTTACAGTATTTTCTTTGCCCTGAGCAACTCTGATAGAGCCGACCGGCACGACTCAGAAAAAACTGTCTTTACACCGTAAAATTAACCTTTAAGCGATTATCTTTTTGTCCTTACAGAAACAATCTTTATCTCACGGTCTCGGTCTGTGCCAATTGTAAGTATTTTACCGTTTTTATCGGCCGCAACGCTGTGTCCGCCGAATATCCGACCTTTCCAGGGTCCTTTGGTTATTTCTCCGACAACATTGGTTCCGACAACAAACGCTCCTGTTATCTTCGCCGCTTTAACGACAACCTTCTCAAGTTTCCTGCCATGTTCCGGCCAGTTTTTTTCCCTCTCTGCATATCCGTATGGAACCAGCAGAAAATCCGGCTTCAGCTCGGTCATTCGCTCCAGAATTTCATCTGAATGTGTATCCGCACAGATTAGCACCCCGATTTTCCCGAATTCAGTATCCACCACATTGACCTCTTTGCCCGGCGTGTAGTGTGGTGTCATCAAATCCGTCAATATGTCTATTTTATGGTGTTTAAGAACAATACGCCCCTTCTCGTCAATTAACAAAGCCGAATCATACAGCTTCATTCCGTCTTTTTCCGCAAGACCGACGCAGAGAAAGATTTCATATTTTTTAGCTAACTCACAAAGACGTTCAGAATCTTCACCAGGAATTGGAAATGCCCTCTTGTGTGCATCAGAGTTTACCCAACCGAGTATCACCGTCTCAGGAAAGCAAATAATATCAGCATCACCGGCTTTGGCCTCCCGAATCGCATTTTCAATTCGGACAAAATTACCGCTGCGGTCACCATCGAGGCAAAATATCTGGGCCATAGCTATTCTTATAGTTCGCATCTGCTCTTAACCTGAAAAATCCAATATTGACAAAAATTCAGACTGAAACTATAATCCGCTTGAACCTTAGGGTCAAGCAATCGCTGTTAGAAATTTTCCAATGAAGGACTTCTAACAGGTAAATTGCCATTATTGGAGTTAGCTATGGATTCGATTAAAGGCAAACCCAAAAAACTCGAATCTATTGTGGGCCTCTCCTTACTGGTGGTTCTCATACTCATCGCAATTACCATATTGATAACACAATCCGACTACGATATGACCCGGTTTGGTGTGGGCACAGTCCTCTCAGGCCCGGGGACGGAAAAAATATCTCTAACCTCCCTCGTCCCTGCCGGTTTTGAAACACTTTCTGAAGAAACCTATCTTGCTGACAATCTTTATGAAAAAATTAACGGAAAAGCCCCTCTTTACATCGAATCCGGCTTCGTAAAACTCTCAAGCGCCCGATTCTTAAGCAAGAGCGATGAGAATCTATGGATGGAACTCTTCATCTTTGATATGGCCAACATCAAAAACGCTTTTTCCGTTTATAGCGTACAAAAAAGGCCCGATGTCGAGATGCTGCCGGATATGCAGTTTGGCTATAGAACTACCAATGCTCCGTATTTTGTCCACGGCAAATACTATGTCGAATTTATCGCCTCCTCGAAATCGGACGAGTTATTCAAAGCAATGATAGAAACCGCTCAAAAGATTCAGGCGAATTTACCGCCTGATGCTGATACCGAAATCCCTGAGTTAAGTTATTTCCCACATGAGAACCTCGCCGCCGGCAGCCACAAATTATATCTGGCAAGTGCATTTGGCTTTGAAGGATTCACTGACATTTTTACCGCACAATACAAATTCGGTGACGAGACCATTACCGCATTCCTCAGCAGACGTCCGGACCCACAGGATGCCCGGCTTGTAGCTAAAAGCTATCATAAGTTTTTAATAGAAAACGGCGGCGTGGCAAAGCCGGCAATCACTAAAGCCCTGGAAGGAAAAGTTGTCGACTTCTATGACACAACTGAAATTGTCTTTGCAACAGGGCCATTTGTTGTCGGCATTCACGAGGCAGAGAATCAACAGTACGCGGAAAAATTAGCAACAATACTCATTAACAAACTCAGCCAGGCAAAGGCAATGAGCAATGACTAATCCAAACGACAAATACTTTAACAGAAGGCGGCTCCTTACCCGCGCCGGCAAAGCGGGACTTTCAATCGCCGCCGCGGGTACAGTTTCCTATCTACTTTATGACAGAAAAGGCCCATCGAGACTCAGTGCAAAAAGCAAAGACCTTGTTACTTTAGCCGACTTTTCAGTTCCCCACGAAGCCGGTGACACAATAAGCATAGTCGAAGGCCCGGACAGAAAACAAACCGTTACCAAAGCGATAGAGCTGCTCGGCGGCATAGAAAGATTCGTCAAGGAAGGCGAAACGGTCGCGATAAAGCCGAATGTTGCATTTGCTTCACCGCCAATGCTCGGCGCCACTGCCCAGCCCGAACTCGTAGCCCAGGTCGTAACGCTCTGTCTCAAAGCTGGAGCCGCACAGGTCATCGTTACCGACAATCCGATTAACGACCCCGCGAGCTGCTTCATGTTGAGCGGCGTTGGCAAAGCGGCAAGCCAGGCCGGTGCCAAGGTCATATTGCCACGAGAATATCATTTCAGGCACACTACTCTTGAGGGCGGCAAACTCATTAAGAATTGGCCTATCTTCTTTGGCCCGTTTGCCAAGGTCGATAAACTGATTGGAATCACACCCGTCAAACACCACGCAAGGGCCGGCGCCTCAATGACAATGAAAAACTTCTATGGCCTGTTGGGCGGACGCCGCAACATCTTTCACCAGGATATCAACACCATCATCGCCGAGCTGGCCATGATGGTAAAACCGACACTGGTCATACTCGATGGTACCGAAGTTATGATGACCAACGGCCCGACCGGCGGCTCCGTGTCGGATTTGAAACGGGCAAACACAGTCATTGCAAGCTGCGACATGGTAGCTGCGGATTCCTATGGCTGCACTCTCCTGGACTTGAAACCCGCGGACCTGCCCTACCTTGCAAAAGCCCAAACCGCCGGCGCAGGAACAACCGACTTAGAGTCACTCAAGCCGATAATGGGAACAGTGTAAAACTTGCCTATGAAACAACAATTATATATAACGAATAAGAATTTCAGATTCAAATAAAACCGAAGGAGAACTTGTCGTGCATATTTCACGTTTAATCATAGTCTTCTCAGTCACAATCATACTAATAGGCCTGTCCTTTACTTCGGTCTTTGCGCAGGAAACAGTTACCGTTCGGCCAACGGAAATCGACGACATCCTCACCAATCCCGGAATCGGCTTTATGACCTTTCAGAGATTCAACGGAGACACCCTAAATCAAGCAAAACGCTGGACCGAGGGCAAGCCCATTGTTTACCAGGAATTCGATGGCAATCTGGAAAACAAAGATTATCCGATGACAACCATAGCGTACTTCCGAATTTACTGGAAGTTCATCGAACCGAATATGGGCAAATATCGCTGGGACCTGATAGATAAAGCCCTCGAAACAGCTCACCAGAGACAGCAGACCCTTATGTTGCGCATCGCCCCATACGGCACGGGAACGGAAAATGATGTCCCCGACTGGTACCGTGCAATGGTCGGCGAGAGAAAAGATTTACCGGTGAAAAAATGGCAGGTTGACCCGGAAGACCCACGCTATGTTATGCACTTCACAAAGATGGTAAAAATCCTGGGCAAACACTATGACGGCCACCCAGACCTTGAAAGCGTCGACGTTTCTATTGTCGGTGCCTGGGGCGAAGGGGCAGGCTCTGCTCTATTGACAGATAAAACGAGACAGGCACTGGTCGACGCCTATATCGACTCCTTTAAGAAAACACATCTCGTCATGCTCCTTACCGATAAGAAAACAAACAGATGCGCCCTTTCAAGTGCGGACGTCGGCTGGAGGGTCGATTGTCTCGGAGATATGGGAGGATTCAGTGCCAACTGGTCGCACATGAACGATTACTATCCGCAGGCAATAATCAATTTCGGTGTTAAAGATGCCTGGAAAAAAGCCCCCGTGACACTTGAGGTATGCTGGGTAATGCAGCACTGGAAGGATATGGGCTGGGACGTGGACTATATTATTGACGAGTCCCTCAAATGGCACATCTCTTCCTTCAACGCCAAGTCCTCACCGGTCCCGAAAGAATGGTGGCCTGCCGTCAACAGGTGGCTCGGGAAAATGGGGTACAGACTTGTGCTTCGCAAGTTTACATACCCGGCAGCACTGAATCCAAACAGTAAGCTGTCTTTCACTTCCTGGTGGGACAATAAGGGCGTTGCACCGTGTTACAAAAAATTCCCTCTCGCTCTTCGCCTGAAAAACGACAAAAAAACTGAAATCTTGGTAACCAACGCCGATATCACAACCTGGCTGCCGGGTGATAACCTCTATGATGACTCTGTTCTGGTTCCATCTGATATGCCTACGGGCCAATACGACCTGCAAATCGGCATCCTTGAGCCGCAGTCCAATAAGCCTAAAGTCCAACTTGCTATATCCGGAAAGCAGGATGACGGCTGGTACCATCTTGGAAAAATAATGATTGGAAATTAACTTATCACAATAGATCGAAAACCTTCACAGCTTTGAAAGTGTGATTATGAAAATTGTAACAGTCAGACGCATAAGTCAGACCTTCTTTTTCTCGTTGTTTGTCTGGTTCTGTATAGTCGCCACAGTAGGAGAAAAATTCTGGCAGCTCCGCTCCTGGCCCGTTAACTGGTTCCTGCAGCTCGACCCCCTGGTGGCAATCGGGACAATATTGACTACACATACACTTTACTGGCCCCTCCTCTGGGCCCTCGTAACTGTTATATTGACCATAATATTGGGCCGGTTCTTTTGCAGTTGGGTCTGTCCATTCGGCTCACTGCATCACTTCGTCGGATATTTGGCCCATCGAAAAACAAAGCTCGCTAAAAGAATACAGCTCAACAAATACCGAAAGGCCCAGTGTATAAAATATATCATTCTCATATTCTTTCTGTTTATGGCCGCCTTTCCATCGATCGGATCCACCTTACAAACAAGTCTGCTCGACCCCATACCGCTGGTAACCCGTTCTTTTCAGTCATTACTGTCCATTGCCGATAGAAGCGTTAACTTTGTCTCAGCAACACCTCGCTTTTATGAGGCGGGTTGGTTGATACTCCTTATTTTCTTCACAGCGGTCCTCCTCAACCTTGTCATCCCCCGCTTCTACTGTAGATTTATTTGTCCCCTCGGCGCATTGTTCGGCATCCTCGGAAGGTTTGCTATCCTGCGAATCGGCAAAAACCAGGCTGAATGTTCAAACTGCAAATTATGCGAGCGCTCCTGCGAAGGCGGCTGCGAACCCAGCGGCAACATAAGGATTAGTGAATGCGTGCTTTGCTTCAACTGTCGCCAGGACTGCAAAGACGAACTGATTAGCTATCAAACCACACCCTCGCCGGCAGGTGAAATCACCAACCCGGACATCTCTCGCAGAGGTTTTGTGCTTTCACTTGCCGGCGGCATTGTTGCAGTACCGGCTGTCAGGCTCGGTAACAAACTGGGCGACAACTGGTATCACAAAGTCATTCGTCCCCCCGGTGCACTGGCGGAAAAGGAATTCTTAAAAAGATGCATAAAGTGCGGCCAGTGCATGCGTGTCTGCCCTACAAACGTTCTCCAGCCGGGCGGCATCGAAGGAGGCCTGGAGAATCTCTGGACCCCTGTCCTCAACAACCGCATCGGCTCAAGCGGCTGCCAGTTGAACTGCGTTGCATGCGGCCAAGTCTGCCCTACCTCAGCCATCAGGCCGATTACCCTCGCCGAAAAACACGGACTGGATGAATTTGCCGAGACCGGGCCAATCAAGCTCGGCACCGCCTTCTTTGACCGAAACAGGTGTCTGCCCTGGGCGATGGACAAGCCCTGTATAGTCTGCGAGGAAAACTGCCCCCTAAGTCCCAAGGCAATTTACACCGAAGAGTGTTTCAATACAATAAGAGATGGTATTTTAACGGTAAAACAAATCACCGATAACACTATAGAAATCGAAACGTCCATCGTCCCTGACAAATTCGCCACCGGCGACTATTATTGTGTTGTCCGAGGCAGTGATCGCAGGAAAATCACGGCAAACACCGAAAACACTGTCGTAATCTCACCTGACGAGCGATTCGAAAAAATCCCGCCTGCCGGCGGTAAAATTGAAATCCAAGTTCGACTCCAGAGGCCCTATGTGGATATCGAAAAATGTATCGGCTGCGGCGTCTGCGAACACGAATGCCCCGTAAGCGGCAAAAAAGCCGTTAGAGTCTCCGCCGAAGGCGAGACAAGAAGTATGGACAGAAAGTTGTTACTCAAGAATTAATCTTTTTGGAGTTGAATGTGATGAAAGAAAATCTAAATAAAATCAACAGAAGAAATTTCCTGAAGACTATTGGAGCAGCAGGATTAGGCTCCGTTTTTGCTTCGGATGAAGCGATAACCGGCCAGGACGACCTGAAGACCATTGACCCTAATGCTCCCGAACAAGCAAAAAAACCTAAACCTCCACAGATACCAAGGCGAAAGCTCGGCAAAACAGGCGTTGAGGTTTCGTGCCTGTCTTTGGGCGGGGACTTTAGTTTTACTGATAAGCAAATCGTTTTAAGAAAAGCCTTCGAGTCCGGCGTAACCTGTTGGGACACCGCTCACAACTATGGAGGCGGAAACGCAGAGCTTGGCATAGGCAAATTCATCACGAAGAATCCGAAGGCGCGAAAACAATTATTCATCGTAAGCAAGACGGCAATTTTTTGGGGGCCGATAACCGCCGAGAAGGTCGAAGAACGTCTTCAGACCTCTCTGAAAAGAATGAATACCGATTACATCGATTTATACTATGCCTGTCACGGCCTGTCTGACCCCGCACAACTCACAGACGAATTAAAGCAGTGGGCCAAAAGTGCGAAGAAACGCAAACTGATACGTTTTTTTGGTTTCAGCACCCACAAAAATATGGCCAAATGCCTCGCCGCTGCCGCCAAACTCGACTGGATTGATGCAATAACAACACTTTACAATTTCCGGGTTATGCAGAATGATGATATGCAGGCTGCTATTGAGGCCTGTCATAAAGCCGGCATTGGTCTTACTGCGATGAAAGCCTTCTCTCGCGGAGTCAGACGTATCCAGCCGGTAGAGACCGAACAGGACAAGAAGCTCCTCGACCACTTCCAGAAGCGAGGCTTCACCCAGGAACAGGCAAAGATAAAAGTTATCCTGCAGGACAAACGGTTCAGCGCCGTCTGCGTCGGAATGCAGAACATTTCTCTTTTAACTACAAACATCGATGCCGTTCTGAACAAAACCAAACTTACGCAGGCAGATAGAGATGCCCTAAATGAATACGCCCGCGCAACCTGCAGCACTTATTGCGCCGGCTGCGCATACATCTGCGACTCCGCCCTGCCGGACACACCTTTCATCAGCGACATTATGCGCTACTTGATGTACTACAACAGTTACGGCGACAGGAATAGAGCAAGGAACCTTTTCGCTAAACTTCCGTCCGGCATAAGAAATAAACTGCTGCGCATCGATTACACGCACGCAGAAACACGCTGCCCGCAGCATTTGCCGATAGCTAAATTGGTCGCTGAAGCAGTCCGCAAGCTGGCCTAAGCGCTTTTTCAAATCCCGTATTTGAGCACAGCTACAAGGATAACCAGCCGCACATACCTACACTACCCACAGGCCAAAAAACAAATGACTTGACCCATTCCGAAATTTTGCAACAATAAATACTGGTACCAAGGCGCTATTAATTTGTGGTTTCGCAGATACTTCGAAAGTATATCGGAAACCTATCAAGAAAGGTAATAAACGATGAATAATAACGATAACAAAGTAACTCGGCGCAAGTTTATCCACGATAGCGCGATGGTCGCAGCAGGACTAAGTTCTTTTCTTCACGGATGCAAGAGCAATGAAGAAAAGGAGCTAAATGCTGCTGACCCGAACGCACAAGGAAAAGCACAAAAACCCGAATATCCGCAGGTGCCGAAACGAAAGTTGGGTAAAACAGGCATTGAAGTCCCCTCCCTGGCTCTTGGCGCGCTATTCAATTTGGTTGAGAACCAGACAATATTAGAAAAATGTTTCCAGTGGGGAGTCCGTCTTTGGGACACAGCACCCGACTATGCCGGCGAAAACAGTGAGCTTGGCATAGGCAAATTCTTCTCGAAGCACTCTGACGCCCGAAAGAAACTGTTTCTTGTCACCAAGGCATCGGATGCCGTTACCATCAACGATGTGGAAAACGCCCTTCAAGCATCCCTGAAAAGAATGAACACCAAATACATCGACATCTACTACATCATGGACCGAAAGGCAGGTTCCGGCTACGTCGGCCACGGATTATCTGACCCCGCAAAGCTGACCGATGATTTAAGGCGGTGGGTCGAAAGTGCAAAGAAAAGAAAGCTAATACGATTTTTTGGTTTCAGCACCCATAAAAATATGGCCAAGTGCCTCGCCGCCGCTGCCAAGCTCGGCTGGATTGACGTGGTAATGACGACTTACAGTTATCGGATAATGCAGGACAACGAACTACAGGATGCAATTCAGGCTTGCCATAAAGCAGGTATAGGTCTTATCGCTATGAAAACTCAGGGACGTCCACAGGAAAAAATTGAAACTAAAGAAGATAAAAAACTGGCTGGACATTTCCTGCAGAAAGGTTTTACTGAAGGACAGGCAAAAATAAAGGCCGTATTGCAGGACAAAAGATTTAGCTCAGCCTGTGTAGGCATGCAGGATGTTAGTATCTTAGCACAAAACGTCGCGGCCGTCCTCGATAAAACCAATCTTACAAAACAAGATATGGAAACCCTCAAAGAACATGCCCTCGCAACCTGCAGCGGTTATTGCGCCGGCTGCGCATACATCTGCGACTCCGCCCTGCCGGACACGCCTTTCATCAGTGACATTATGCGCTACTTGATGTACTACAACAGTTACGGCGACAGGAATAGAGCAAGGAACCTTTTCGCTAAACTTCCGTCCGGCATAAGAAATAAACTGCTGCGCATCGATTACACGCACGCAGAAACACGCTGCCCGCAGCATTTGCCGATAGCTAAATTGGTCGCTGAAGCAGTCCGCAAGCTGGCCTAAGCGCTTTTTCAAATCCCGTATTTGAGCACAGCTACAAGGATAACCAGCCGCACATACCTACACTACATACAGGCCAAAAAATAAATGACTTGACCCTTTCAGAGATTCTGCAATAATACATCCCGGCATGGAGACCCTAACGTACAATAATGATATATCGTATGGATAAGCAGTTATAAAAGAATAAGGCAGATAACGTTAATTTGTGCACGACAGATACCAAAAACTACATCAGAAACCTACCAGGAAAGGAAATAAACGATGAATAATAACGATAACAAAGTAACTCGGCGTAAGTTTATCCGCGATAGCACAATAGTCGCAGCAGGATTGGGTTCTGTTTTCACCTCCACAAAGCCGGTAAGCTCAAACACTGAAAAAAACCCGCAGGAATCCAGCGCCCCGAAGATGCCCAAAAGAAAGCTCGGCAAAACCGGCGTCGAGGTTCCATGTCTGGGCCTCGGGACAATGTTCAACCTTATTGATAGCCAGGTCGTTCTAAGGAACACCATTAAGTGGGGTGTTAAATATTGGGATACAGCTTACGGTTATGCAGGCGGAAACAGCGAGCTCGGTATCGGTAAATACCTTATGAATAATCCGGAAGTCCGAAAAGACTTGTTCCTGGCAACAAAGGCTTCCGGAGCAAGAACGGTCGCTGATGTCGAAAAACGCCTTCAGGCCTCCCTGGAAAGACTGAATACAAAATACATTGATTTGTACTATGCCCCGCACGGAGCAACCGATCCCGGCCAATTTACAAATGAGTTAAAGCAATGGGCCGAAAGTGCGAAGAAACGCAAGCTCATAAGGTTTTTTGGTTTCACAACGCATAAAAATATGGCCAACTGCCTCGCCGCCGCTGCCAAGCTCGACTGGATTGATGCGGTTATGACAAGTTATAACTTCCGCCTGATGCAGGATTCTAAACTTATGGACGCCATTGAAGCGTGCCACAAAGCCGGGATTGCCATTATTGCAATGAAAACGACTGGCAGGACTACTATTAGCAGATTCAAGCTCGCAATTGAAACGGAAGCAGATAAAAAGCTCGTCAGTAACTTTATACAGCGGGGCTTTAGTCCGGAGCAGGCTGCCATAAAACTTGTATTACAAGACAAAAGGATAAGTGCCGCGCCCGTTCAGATGGAAAACGTCGCTGTCTTAACTAAAAACGTCGCTGCCGTCCTGGATAAAACAGAGCTTACACAAACGGACATCGAGATTTTCAAGGAATATGCCCACGCAACCTGCACCGGTTATTGCGCCGGATGCGCACACATCTGCGACGCCGCATTACCGCACACACCATACGTCAGTGACATTATGCGCTATCTGATGTACTACAACAGCTATGGCGACCAAAATAGAGCAAGGCAGCTTTTTGCTCAAATCCCCGGCAAGGTAAGAAACAAACTGTTGAGCACTGATTTTAGTCTGGCGGAAGCCCGCTGCCCACAGCATCTGCCGATATGCAACCTCGTCGCAGAAGCGGTTACCAAGTTAGCCTAACTGGTGTTGGAGTTTAATACGATGAAAGAAAAACACAATAAAATCAATAGAAGAAATTTTTTGAAGACTGTGGGGGCCACCAGCCTGGGCTCCGTTTTCGCTTCGGCTGATAGCATAGCCGCACAAAGCCAGACAAACGACACAGCGAAAAAACCAAAGTACCCACAGGTACCCAAACGAAAAATGGGTAAAACGGGCGTTAAGGTCCCCTGCCTGTGCGTGGGCGGAAATCAAGACCTCATTGCCAACCAGATAGTTTTAAGAAAAGCTCCTCAGTGGGGCGTTTATTACTGGGATACCGCACACAATTATACAGGTGGAAACAGTGAGCTTGGCATAGGTAAAATCCTGGCGAAAAACCCGAAGGCACGAAAGAAGTTTTTCATTGCCAGCAAGGCATCCGGCGCAAGAACAGTCGCAGATGTGGAAAAGCGCCTTCAGACCTCGCTGAAGAGAATGAACACGGATTACATTGACCTGTACTATGGCTACCATCAGTGCTCTAACCCTGCCTTTTTAACAAACGAGCTGAAGGAATGGGCCCAAAGTGCAAGGAAACGCAAACTGATTCTGCATTTTGGCATCAGTACCCACCAGAATATGGCCGACGTCCTTGCCGCCGCCGCCAAACTCGACTGGATTGAAGTCGTAATGACAATCTATAACTTCCGTTTAATGCAGGATAAAAAACTGAACGCCGCCATTGATGCCTGCCACAAAGCAGGCAAGGGAATTATGGCAATAAAAACGCTCGGAATGGGCCAGAAGATTACAACCGATGAGGACAAAAAACTCACCGACCACTTCCTGCAGCGGGGTTTTACCAAAGAGCAGGCAAAGATAAAAGCCGTCCTGGAGGACAAAAGGTTTACTGCAGTCTGTGTAGGAATGAAGAGCATCCGTGAGCTAAGTTCAAATGTCGCCGCCGCCCTCGACAAAACAAAACTCACTCAGGCCGACACGCAGGCCCTCACAGAATACGCCCGCGCAACCTGCGATGGTTATTGTGCCGGCTGTGCAAACATCTGCAACTCAGCCCTGCCGGACACACCTTATATCAGTGACATTATGCGCTATTTAATGTACCATAAAAGCTATGGCGAACATGAAGAAGCAAAACAGCTTTTTGCTCAAATCCCCGGCAAGGTAAGAAACAAACTGTTGAGCACTGATTTTAGTCTGGCGGAAGCCCGCTGCCCACAGCACCTGCCGATAGGCAGACTTGTCGCAGAAGCCGCAAACAAATTAGCTTAGGTCGTATGATTATTGATTAGCTCTTGTCAGGTGACCATATTTAAAAGACCTATAACTGTATTACTTATCGTGCCGGCTGATATCCTAAAGATTTGAGATATGTTTTCGGATTTCAGGCTTCGGTAGCAACCCAAAAAAATCGCGGGATTCCATTGTCGTAATGTCTTAAATAATAAATACTTATGTTCACATAAATAATTTTTTTCTTGATTTCGACTACTCTTTTCGGGTATAATAACATTGTAATTTAAGAATTAAGAATTTAAAGGTTCTGGCTTCCAGAAGGGCGATGACAAAATTTTATTATGAAATCTGGCTTCCGTTTACAATGAACAAAAGGCGAATCTTGTTCCTCGCTGTACTGAGTTATATCGCCTTATGTTAACCCCCCTGGATTTTTTACTTCTTCTGATACCGCTCACTTCGGGCGGTTTTTTTATGCGCCCCCTACCCTTAACATTTGACACACCCAAAACCACAAAGTAAGCTCACAGAAAATAATTTCTTACTCAATTGTTATTCCTTGAAGGCTCATTCAAATGCCCTATACGCCATATCATTTTGGACCGAGCGGCTTTATCGGCCTGGCTTTTAGAAAGTGGATTGATATCCCTGTCTTTCTCCTGGCCAACGTAATTGTCGACGTTGAGGTTTTGATTATAGCGCTGCTTGATGTTCATTACCCCATCCACAGATATATTCACACTCTCTTATTAGGGACTGCGGCAGGCATCATCTGGGCGCTGGCCGCCTGGCCGCTGCGAAACGTCTTCAAAAAAATAATGCAAATACTCCGATTACCCTACAAAACCAGCCTCTGGAAGATGATTATCTCAGGTATTCTTGGCGTTTGGCTGCACGTCGTAATCGACAGCATTTACCACCCCGATGTACGCCTGTTTTGGCCAAATAAATCAATACCTCTGTGGAGAATCATAACGAAGCAACAGTTAGAATTATTATGTCTTGCGTTTTTTATTCCGGCTCTTATCCTGTATTTACTGACAGTGATTCTATCCTGGAAAAAGATTGGAGCAGAAAAAGCCGCTAAGAAACAAAGGAGTTAATAATGGCTGTTCACAATATCCTTAATCTGGCCGGGCCGCCGAGGGATGTCCCTTTATTGGTCCGCATCAGGATCCTTTTCGGCGGCTTCCTAAATCAATTCGGCTGGTTCATCTTCGGCTTCGGCCTCGTCTTCGTATGGGCCTTCACCGTAAACGCCGACCTGACAAGCTGGAACCGGTTTCGAGGCCCGCTCGATACCAACGAAGGCAAAGTCCTTTACAGCGAAAAAACCAAATTCAGTGCGGGCGGCTCAAAACATCGAAAAGGCACACCCGTTTATGCGATTCATTATACTTTCACCGGCCCCGACGGCGCAGAATACAAAGGCCTCTCTTTCAATACAGGCCGACAACTTAAAGAAGGTCAAAAAGTCACCATCGAGCACCTGCAGGGCAATCCGCAGATTTCACGTATCAAAGGCATGCGCAGAAAACCCGTCGGTTTTGCCGGTTTAATCCCCGTTCTCTTTCCCTTCGTTGGTTTGTTGTTAATCTTTGGGGGAATCAGGAAGGGCCTCAAAGCAAATCGCTTGCTCGCCCTTGGCGAACAAACTACAGGCCGGCTAAAATCAAAAGAAAAAACAAAAACCGAAGTCAACAAAAAACCCGTCTATAAACTTACTTTTGAATTCAATACTCCCGAAGCAATGACATACGAGGCCGTCGCAAAAACACACGACACTGCAAAGCTCGAAGACCAGGCCCAGGAGCCCTTACTTTACGACCCCATTCGCCCCTCCTATGCGGTGATGCTTGATGACCTGCCCGGTAATCCCAGAATAATGGAAAATGGAACTATCCACGCCGGCCCGGCCGCCAACACGATTAAAGTTTTGATCATTCCCCTCGCGACCATAATAGGACACGGTATTTATATATATTTGAAATTCCTCAGCTAAAAAATTCTATCAGGAGTCTTAAAATGAAAACCATTGTAAAGTAT
Source organism: uncultured Pirellulales bacterium (assembly GCA_964451425.1). Classification (GTDB taxonomy): domain Bacteria; phylum Planctomycetota; class Phycisphaerae; order Sedimentisphaerales; family Anaerobacaceae; genus CS2-K091. The sequence continues at coordinate 28,717 of CAYVIT010000002.1, read as the reverse complement.
TTCCTCAGGGGACTGTTAATTTGTGTACCTGTTTTAGTAACGGTTTTTATATTGCTTTGGGCATTTACCGGCCTGGATAAAGTATTTCGTGACCTGCTTAGAATACCTTTCCCCGGGCTGGGTATCTTAGCGACAATTTCAGCTATTTTCATTATCGGCCTCCTCGCCTCAAACTTTTTAGGGAGAAAACTATTTGGGATTGTGGAAAAGGTATTCACAAAGCTCCCCCTGGTCAAATTGCTCTATGGTTCCATCAAGGACATTGTGGAGGCCTTCGCAGGCGAGGAAAAGAAATTCGACAAACCCGTTATTGCGTCCCTCGGCGTCGGCGGTGCAAAGGTGATGGGCTTTGTTACAAGCCAGACAATGGAAAGCATCGGCCTGACGGATTATGTCGCCGTGTATTTGCCCCAGTCGTACAATTTCGCGGGCAACGTCCTGCTTTTTAAAAAGGATTCGATTCAACCGCTGGAAATTGACAGTGCAAAGGCGATGTCATTTATCGTCTCCGGCGGCGTCTCAGGATAAAGGCTATATGACAAACAATGGACCATGCCCCTACAAGCTCGAACCGATTCTTGCTTATTACCCGCTTTTGGTTTATGATGCTGTCTTTTAGGAAACAGAAATTTATAGAGAAACTATATGGCTGAAGAAATCGTAGAACAAATTCAATTATTAAAACGCGGCACGGTAGAAATTTACAGCGAAGCCGAGCTGGCCGAAAAGCTCACCGAAGCGGCCAAATCCCCAAGACAGCTCCGCATCAAGCTTGGCCTGGACCCAACCTCACCCGATATCCACCTCGGCCACACCGTCGTTCTGCGAAAGATGCGCCAATTCCAGGACCTCGGCCACAAGGCCGTTCTTATCATCGGAGACTACACCGCCCGAATCGGCGACCCTTCAGGCCAAAACGCGACCAGGCCGATGCTCTCACCAGAGCAAATCGAACAAAACGCAAAAACGTACTTCGAGCAGGCAGGCAAAATCCTCGACACATCGGCAGATAAACTCGAAATCAGGTACAACAGCGAATGGCTTGAAAAGTTGACCGCCGTCGAAATAATCCAGCTCGTTGCCAAAAAAACAGTGGCGCAAATGCTTCAGCGAGATAGCTTCAAAAAACGCCTCCGCGCCGACGAAGATATCTTCATGCACGAATTCCTATACCCGCTCATGCAGGGTTATGATTCCGTTATCGTACAAAGTGACGTCGAGCTCGGCGGAACGGACCAGACCTTCAATAACCTTGTAGGCAGGGACATCCAGCGTGCATACGGACAATCGCCCCAGATTGTAATAACTATGCCCATCCTTGTCGGACTGGATGGCAAGGAAAAAATGAGTAAGTCAAAGGATAATTACATCGGCGTTACCGACGAGCCGAACGATATGTTCGGCAAAGTTATGAGCATCTCCGATGATATGATTGAAAATTACTTTACGCTTCTAACGAACTTCGAAACCGAGAAAATCGCCGAACTCGTCAATCCCGAAAAAACACACCCCAAGGAAGCAAAAGTCCTGCTCGGCAAAAACATTGTCTCCCAGTTTTACGACGAAGCGGCTGCCGAAACCGCAGCCGCCGAATTTGACAAAGTCTTCGCACAGGGAAAACTTCCTGACGACATACCGGAAGTGGTTATAGCCGATACAGATATTTCAGTTAAGCAATTGTTATTATCCTGTAATCTCGTCGAAACCGGCGGCGAGGCAAAAAGATTGGCAGCCCAAGGCGGCGTCAGCATCGACGGCAATAAAGTTACTGACCCTAATACAGAAATCACGCCGGCAAACGGAATGATCATACAGGTCGGCAAACGAAAGTTCGCCAAACTAAAACTAAAATAGAACTAAACTTTGAACCACAAAAATCAAGAGCGTCTAAAAAACTTATACTGTAATTTCGAGCGGAGCACAGCGGAGTCGAGAAATCTGTTCAAAACAGTCCGCAAAGCAGTATTTTTTATTAGGTTAATTGGTTTTTTTATAGCCTCTAAACTAACATCGCCTTTCAATATATCAAAACGAGTCTTTCAGCAGCAAAAATTACGTGCCTTGCATGAAATTCTGGTTATAATATAGTAACTATGAAACTGCAAAAACTTGAAAAATCTGAAAAATACGTCGGCTTATACATTTTCGACTTCGGTGACCACGTGGGCACCGGCTTTACCGCACAGGAAGTCGCTGAGCTGCTCGAAAGCGAAAAATATAAGGACTGCAAGGTCTACAAAATACACAGGGCCTGGCCCGATGGCAAACTTGAGCTGAAAGGCGTAAGGGCCGAAATCTTCCAGCTTGAAGCCGGGATGTTCTTCTATTCAACCGACCTCGATACCGCCAGGCGGGACTTTAAGGCACTTGTTGATTGGGCCGTCAAGACCGCCCCGCCCTGTCGCGCCAAGGTTCATTTCGCTAAGTACAGCGACGATAAATGCGCCGTGGCCCTTATCTATCCCGCTGAGTACGATGACGAAGTAAGCTCATGGCTCCTGGAAGGCCGGTATAAAACCACGGGAGCTGCCGAGGGTGGTATCGAGGCCGTGCAAAGATATTATGACCACAACCCGAAGATTCTCGAAAGACACCAGTTGTTCGGAAAATCCGAAACAATAAGCCGGACCGGCCGGGAGCTATTAGCTTCCGTAAAAGTAGCCGTGCAAAGATAATGCACGACAACGTAACACTATTGGTTTGTCGCAGGTTAATTGATTGTTGTAATCGGCTTGTTAGTTGTCATTGCGAGCGCAGCGAAGCAATCTCAAACTTTGGAGGGCTTAAGATTGCCGCGGCCGCATTTTGCGGCCTCGCAATGACAACTCCTAAAATCATGAGCGACAGAGCTTTGTTAGGGTATCGCGACATTAATGAGCCGTGATACACAAACAAAGAATCACGAATATGTTAGGCACCAGAATAAATTCATTGTTGGCTTTGATTGCGGGCCTGCTTCTTTCGATGT
>CAYVIT010000002.1:0-25649 GCA_964451425.1 uncultured Pirellulales bacterium | reverse complement strand
GGCACCAGAATAAATTCATTGTTGGCTTTGATTGCGGGCCTGCTTCTTTCGATGTTCGGCAAGTCGCCCGACAAGCCGACATCCGCTGATTTGCAGCGGGCTGAGTTCAAAACAAGTACTCAGCGTTTGGGAATCCGGTTTACCGAAAGAATCCGGGATGTCTTTCGTTTCAAATGGCTTAGAAAACAAAGGATAAAACACAAATAATATAAATAAGAGATAAGAAAAAATGGCTGAAATGGATATACCTCCGCCTCCGGGAAAGGCACCTGTCCTCACACAAAATGCCCTGACTGTCCTGCAAAACAGATACCTGGTCAAAGACCACAACGGCAAGTGCATCGAAACACCTGCCCAGATGTTCAGCAGGGTGGCTTCGCTTATAGCTGGCGCCGAGGCAAAATACGGGGCAAACAGAGATGAGGTCAAAGGCTGGCACCGAAGATATTACGACCTTCTCGCCTCGCTGATATTTTTGCCAAACTCCCCTGCTCTTATGAATGCCTGCCGTCCAAATGGAATGCTGAGTGCCTGCTTTGTCCTTCCAATTGAAGACAGTATTGATGCCATTTTCGAGGCCGTTAAGCAGACCGCTCTGATTCAAAAGGCCGGCGGCGGCACCGGCTTTTCTCTCGATAAGTTAAGGCCTACAGGAGACCGCATCGCCTCCAGCGGAGGGACAACATCAGGCCCAATAAGTTTTTGGCGGGTCTTTTCAGAGGCCACGGATGCAATTCAGCAGGGAGCTTTTCGACGCGGTGCAAATATGGGCACGATGAGTATCCATCATCCCGACATCCTTAAATTCTTACACGCCAAACAAAATCTAAAGGCATTTACAAACTTCAACATATCCGTAAAAATCACGGATGACTGGATGAAGCATGTGCTCAAATCTCCCCGCTCTTTGCACATCGTCAAAAATCCTCGAACGCAGCGCAGGTTCTTACTGCCGCGCCGCCTTAACATCGAAACCTACACAATAAACGATTTGCATAAGTTAGACAGCAAAAAACCGCCGTCCGGCCCTGCACGAAAATTCTATACCGTCGCCGACATCTGGAAAATGATAGTCAACTGCGCCCACAAAACAGGTGAGCCTGGTGTAATCTTCATCGACAGAATCAACCGCGACAATCCAACCCCCTCACTGGGCCCCATAGAAGCAACCAATCCCTGCGGCGAACAGCCTCTGCTCCCGTACGAAGCATGCACATTAGGCAGTATCAATCTCACAAAATTTATAACCTACACCGATGGCAAAACCGAAATGGACTGGATGGCGCTGGCTGCTGCCGTCAAATTAGCGGTTCGATTCCTCGACAACACTATTGATGTATGCAATTACCCCGTCAGAGATACCGTCCGCCTCGCCCAGGCAAACCGCAAAATCGGTCTTGGAGTTATGGGTTTTGCAGACTGTTTGTTTTTGCTCGGAATACCTTACGATTCGAAGCTGGGAGTCGGGTTCGCATCTACCGTTATGAATTTCATCAACGAAAGAGCTCGCGAGGCCGGCACCGCCCTCGCTAATCAGCGAGGCCCTTTTCCAAACTGGAATGACAGCATCTGGCGAACTCAAAGAAACAAAAAGGTCCGCAATGCCGCTGTTACCTGTATTGCCCCCACCGGCACCATTAGTATCATCGCAGACTGCTCCTCCGGCATCGAGCCTGTCTTTTCTCCGGTCTTTATACGCCGTATATTAGGCGTGGAAAAAATGCTACAGGTTAATCCGGTCTTCAAACAAACCGCCACCAAGGCCGGCTTTTACAGCAAAGAGCTCGAAAAACAGATTGCCAAAGCAGGCAGTATCCAGAAAATCCTAAAAATCCCACCCAAAATACGGAAAGTCTTCAAATGCGCTTACGATATAAAGCCCGAATGGCACATCAAAATGCAGGCCGCTTTTCAGCAGCACTGTGACGCCGCTGTCAGCAAGACAATAAACTTCAGGGAAAATGCCAACCCCGCCGCAGTCGACAAAGCCTACAAGTTGGCCTACCAGCTCGGCTGCAAGGGCATCACAATTTATCGCCGCCACAGCCGCACCCAAGAGCCGATGAGCCTGGATTAAATCCCAAAAAACTCAAAACTCCTATTTTAGCTATCCTTATTTACCCGCTCCGGCTTGATTATGAGCTTTTGGCCAAAAAACTCAATATTTATTAAAACACTTTGATTCCTATATCCCGAAAATTGCTCACTTTCGTCTAAAGTACCCCCCCTGATGTTGCCGATAAATAGGCTGAAAACAAAATTTTCTCCCCTCCGGAAAACATCGCGTAGCTGGTGCTGCTCGATGTTTTCTTTTTTATCCACTCACACCGCCAATGTTACAATCAAAGGCATTCGATCAACAAGCAGAAGAAAAAAGGCCGTCAATGCATAAGCACTGGCGGCCTTGCCAATTAAACAATTAGCAAACTACTTCTTCTTCTTTTTGGCTGGTTTCTTCTTAGCTGTTTTCTTTTCCTCTGTTTTCTTCTTTGCTACTTTCTTTTTCTTTGCCATTGTAAGACCTCCATGTAATAAATATGAATTAACAAGCGGATCTGATTCCATCAACTCCGCTTCCGAACACGAACATTTTCACACCATGTTCCAATTCTGCTGCCCCGCTTAAACTCCGGTTTTACATACCATCGGATATTTGCCTGTACGCAGCAAAATATCAACCAACGAATTTATTTCGGGTTCAATACTGTTGAAAAAGGGTTTCGTTGTAAATTCAGACAGTTCCCGCACAAACAGTGGCGAGCTTGAGCAGACGCCGGATAATGCATCAGGCTCCAACCCATACCCGGTCAATACGCCTAATCCACCAATTGCACCAAACGCATCACTGGCACAAAAAATCAATTTGTGCATCCTTGATGTCACTTCACGAGAATTTAGCAACATAGCTGTTTCACGCTGGATAACTCCGTCAGCAAGCTCGACAACCCAGAAATTTTTAGGATTGTTGGCATATTTCAAGTCAAGCTGGTTAAAAATATCAAGAAGCTGGTCTTTTTCCAAGAGGTACGTAGATGGATAACCCAAATAGGTAAAATCAGCATACCGACTTGCGCCTGCATCATTCATATGCAGGATGTCCTTGAGGCTCGCTGTCCCGGTTATTTTGGATGCTCTGACCTTATAGCCGGCTGATGTTAATGCTCTACAGCATGCAGCAGCAGCCAAACTCTTACCCGAGTTCATTGAAGTGCCGCACACCAGTATCATCCTGGCTCTCGGCTGCTTCTTCACCATCGTACGCGGCTTGATAAGAGGAAAATCACGCGTATTCAGGACATGACCCGATTCATCACAAACATATCCTAAAACCTTTACTTTCGTCGGATCTTTTACCATTGAATTCTTCGTCTTGACAATGCCAATCATTCCCGAACGAGCCAGCAGGTCGGCCTCCTCTGTCATTTCATCCGGAACCACTCCCTCATAATAATCCGGAGCGTACCTGTTCCCAAATACGAAAACCGCCCTTGTACCATGGTGTATCATATGTATTCGGCCGGACACATTTTCCAAAGATGTGTGCTGACCAATGCGAGTCACGACTCCAAAGACAACATCGCCTACCAGAGGCCTCTTATCGACGTATTCATAATACCTGACTTGGCGAGGCTTAATAGCCAGTGCCGCACTCGGTGTTATAAATCCTTTTCTGATAATTTTCATCGTCCTAACCGTCTTTTCCAAAAGTCTCTATTTCGTAATCCTTATCATCGATCCCGGAGGCATAATCATATTTGTTAAAAAAATCCTCTTTCTTCATAACTCCTTTCTCTAAAAGGGTCGCGCAGCCAACACAGAACTTCGCCCATGGAATCGCATCAAGACGCTGCCTGGGTATCGCATGTCCATCACCCGCACAAACACCATAGGTCCCGTCTTCGATACGCTGCAGGGCCTCATCGATTTGACCCAATAACTTTCGCTCACTGTCCATGAGCCCCAGCGTATTCTCTATCTCGTAGTTGTCCGTTCCCGCGTCGGCCATATGGATAGGCATATTCGACAGGTCGCTTCTTTCTCGCAGCAGCACCTCATGCTCCATAACGCTGACATTGCTAAGGATCTCGTCGCGCTTAGCGAGCAAAATAGCCTGATATCCTCGTATTTCAGACTCTGTCAGTTCACATTTATTCCTTTTCATTTCGTTCATTGCACCTTTGTAACTCATAAATATCGTGTATGCCCTTTGTTATTGTCTAACGATAACGGCCTCTATTAGGGTTCCCGCCCAAGGAATGTACAAAGACTGTGTACGAAGGCTCGCCGCATCGGTTTGATACTCGATTCGACTTCCTCCGCCGTCATGCCAATCATGGCAAAAGAGAAAAAGCCAAACACAAATCCGGCCACCGCACACGCCAGACGACGTATCTTTATAGCCGCTATCCTCGGCGAAAGATAAGACGATACTTGTTCTTCTATCTCCTCCAAGTAACGCATATAAGGCTCTTCAAGCTCGTCCAGAGTGTCCGATTCGAGCCTTAGTAACAACTTGCCCTGGAAAAGCATAAGAAACTCTTCACGGGCTTCAACAGAAAACCGATAATGAGCATTCAGAAGATGCTCCAGCATATCTTCCAGCGTCTCTGGCTCAGTCTCGTAAGACCGAATTGCCTCAATCAAATGGTTCACCGCATCTTCCACAAGTGTCAGAACAATTTCCTCCTTGTCCGCAAAATATTGGTACAGCGTACCCTTCCCCACGTCCGCCTTCTCCGTAATTTCTTCTACCGTCGCAGCGTCCACACTCTTCTCGGTAAAAACATCAAGAGCGGCTTTCTTCAACTTCCTGCGGGTCATTCTGGCCCTTTTTTGCATACGATTACCTTCATTTTTTGTGCTTTTTCTTTCCATATATTGACTAATACGTCAAAACTGACTATATAGTCAATAAAAAATTTGACTTTTCAAAAATAAATATTATCTTGTGTCTGCTAAAAATATATGTAACGTGGATGCATCGTTCGAAAATCCGCTGGCCAAAATAGCGTGATGGTATCCAAAGTTGAAAACCAGAACTGCCTATCAAGCAACCTGGCCGCAAACAGAATGTAACGATGTGATGGCCAAAGCGCCTCATAAAAAAACAATGCAAAAAAAATAAGGAGTTTTCAATGAGTCGTCTTGTTCCAACTAAAGTGTTCCTGACAAAGGGCGTCGGGCGGCACAGGTACCAACTGAAATCCTTCGAAGAAGCCCTGCGGCAGGCAGGTGTCGCGCAACAAAACCTGGTCCAGGTTTCATCTATTATACCACCCAAATGCAAGGTTATTAGCCGTGAAAAGGGATTGGCAAGGCTGGTTCCGGGAGAGATATGCCACTGCGTCCTTGCAAAGGCTGACACCGACGAGCATGAAAGATTAATCGCTTCCTCCGTAGGAATCGCCATTCCGAAAGACGGCAGCAGATGGGGATACCTCAGCGAAGTGCATGGCTTTGGAATGAACTCTAAGGAGGCCGCAGACATGGCTGAAGACCTCGCCGCAGAGATGCTCGGTACAACCTTGGGCCTTGAGATCGACCCCGATCAAGCATGGTCGGAGAAAGAGCAGCTATATAAGACCAGTGGTTTAATTATTAGGACCTCCAACGCAACGCAGACCGCTCGCGGAAGCAAGGACCTTTGGACAACAACCGTGGCAATAGCAGTGTTTTTGTTTGACTAATACCCTTCATGTGAGATACCTGCAATGAAAAAGGATTTAAATTTCGGTTTTCTTCCCGATGAATACTCAACTCCGGATAATGCTGCGATAGTCATCATCCCTGTGCCCTATGATGGAACAAGCACCTGGATTAAAGGAGCTGACAAGGGTCCGGAAGCAATTATCGAAGCCTCTGCAAATATGGAGCTCTACGACATAGAGACAGACTCGGAGGTGTATAGAAAGGGTATATTTACGGATGAACCCGTCCAGGGTCTGTCTTTTCCTGAAGGCGTCATCGAAACACTTGCTGAGCGAGTCACATATCACATAGAAGATGGAAAGTTTGTCGTCGTGATAGGGGGTGAACATTCCATCAGTATAGGCCCTGTCAAAGCACACGCTCAAAATCATAACGACCTCACCGTTTTACAGCTCGACGCCCATTCTGACCTCAGAGACGAATACAACGGCTCAAAATACAGTCATGCCTGCGTTATGGCAAGGATCGGCGAACTCTGCCCGTTCCTTCAGGTTGGCATCCGAAGTATGGATGCATCCGAGAAAAAACAAATGAAAAACAGTCGTGCCTTGTTTGCAAAAGACATCCATGCTGACAAAAACTGGATCAAAAAAGTAGTCTCAAAATTATCCAAAACCACTTACATAACAATCGACCTGGATGTGTTTGACCCTTCCATAATGCCTTCCACAGGAACACCGGAGCCCGGAGGTTTGTCCTGGTATGATGTGTTGTCACTCCTTAAAGCCGTCTCTGAGAACACTGATATTGTGGGCTTTGATGTCGTCGAATTGTGCCCTGACGAAAGAAACAAAGCACCTGATTTCCTGGCTGCAAAGCTGATTTACAAGCTGTTAAGCTATAAATTCGGAGCTTAAAAATGGAAAAGAGCGATTTCCTCAAAGACCCCGTTAAGCATATCGACATAAAGTCCTTCGACTCGACTCAGATAATCGAAGCGATGAGGGATATGTCCTTCACCGCAAGAGATACTGCCAAAGCCGCGGACATCTTTAACACAATGATAAACGATGACGACTGCACCATTATCCTCTGCATAGCCGGCAGCACAAGCGCTGCTGGCTGTATGCAAATCTACGTCGATATGGTTAAACATAACATGGTCGATGTCATTGTCACAACAGGGGCCGCAATCGTCGACATGGATTTCTTCGAGGCACTTGGCTTCAGGCATTACAAAGGCTCCCCATCTGCCGATGATAAAACGCTCAGAGATTTGTACATCGACAGAATCTATGATACGTTCATCGACGAGGAACAATTACAAATCTGCGACAACACTATCAAGGAAATAGCCGATTCGCTGACTCCAAGACCTTATTCTTCAAGAGAGTTTATCAGAAAAATGGGCAAATATCTCGTCGATAAGGCAAAAAAGAAGGATTCTTTGGTGCAGGCCGCTTATGAAAATGATGTGCCCATCTTTTGTCCCGCATTTTCAGATTCCAGTGCCGGCTTCGGCCTCGTAAAGCATCAGGCCGAAAACGAAGAGCAATATGTCTCTATTGATTCCGTCAAAGATTTTCGCGAACTCACCGAAATCAAGGTCGATTCACCCGTTTCAGGTTTATTTATCGTCGGAGGCGGTGTCCCAAAAAATTTCGCACAGGATACCGTCATCTGCGCTGAGGTACTCGGCAAAACAACCGATATGCACAAATACGCCGTCCAGATTACCGTCGCTGATGTCCGGGATGGGGCCTGCTCAGGCTCGACACTTAAAGAAGCACACTCCTGGGGTAAGGTCGACAACAACTATGAGCAAATGGTGTATGCAGAAGCAACCAGTGTCCTGCCCCTCATTGTCAGCTACGTCTTTCATGTGCGGGGCTGGGAAACGCGATACCAAAGACAATGGAACAAAATATTTGAATAGCATTTAATAAAAAATTAACAATACTACTCTATACGTTTTTTCCACAGCATCTTTTGTATTTTTTCCCGCTGCCGCACGGGCACGGGTCGTTCCGCCCGACTTTCGGACCTTCCAGCCGGATTTGTTTGACTTTGACCTCACCCTGAGGAGCCTGCGCCGCCGCCCGCTGCTGCTCGGCCATCGCAAACTGACCAACCTCGTCGTGTGCTGTCTGACTCACATTCCACACGCTCCTCGCACGAGTACCCGCTTCAAGACGCACCTTGAAGATAATATCTGTAACACGGTCCTCGATAGTGCCTAACATCTCCTGGAACATCCGATGTCCCTCTCGCTTATACTCTACCTTCGGGTCCTTCTCCGCCATCGAACGCATCCAGATACTGTCTTTCAGATGGTCCATCGTATAGAGATGGTCCTTCCACGTGCTGTCATACACCTGTATCAAAACGTATCGTTCAAGGTCTCTCAGCTCCGAACGTAGAAACTCCCTTCCCACCTCAGCCAGTCTTTCTTTCCGCTCCTCCTCTTCGCCGAGTTCCTCTTCGCTCAGGCTCACTCCGAACCGCTCATTCGCCCAGTTCACCAATCCATTGGTATCCAAACTGGAAATCTTACTGTCTACCTCGCGTTCAAGCTCGCCGTTGTTAAAACGCTCACTCAATTCCAGAAGTTGCCTGTGCAGATGCTTGGGTTTTGTATTCTGGATCCGTTCCACCGAAAGGTCGGCGTTGTACTTCTTGTTCGCCCAGTCGGCCAGCGCCTCGAACGCATACACATTCGCGCCCTGAGGCCCGTAAACCATATTCATCGCAAACTCAACGGGATACTCAATCTCCCTCCGTCTGTATTTCGCTGCCGTCTCCTCTACAAGTTGCTCACGGATTTCAGAGATACTCAGCTCCGCCAGTTCGTCAACGTTCAGTTTGACATCGAATTTCGCACGGGCCCATTCGGCAAATGTCCGGAGCCCGAAATCTTCTCTCAAAAATTCAGCCGGCTTCGAACAATCTTTTTTGTCTATTTGTTCCGCGGCCGCCGCAACCAATTTCACCTCAATTTCTTCCGGCTCTTGTTGTTTGACTTTAGCCTGGCTCAAGCTCACACGAAAGGCGCTCATCGCCCACTTACACAAACCCGCAACATCCCAGCTCTGCGGATCGTCATAGTCTTCTAAATACTCCCCTAAAGAAAGCGATATACTATTCTCCACCTCATCTTTTGCCTGACGCTTGATTATCTTTTCAATCTCATCCGCCTTAATACCCGAGATATCCGAGGGCTTCAATTCAACGCCGAAATTTGTCCTCGCCCACTCAATGATACACGTCAGAGGATATTGCTCGCTGAGTATCGTCTCACAATTTTGTTCGATGGTGGCTTCTATCATCTCCTCGATAATATTCTTGAGCCCTTTGCCGCCTAAAATTTTCCGACGCCGACCATAGAAAATCTTCCGCTGGTAGTCCATCACCTCATCATATTCCAGCAGGCTCTTGCGTATCTCGTAGTTTCGCTCTTCCACTTTTTTTTGTGCTCTTGCGATACCCTTGCTTATCCGTTTATGCGCGATGGGCTGCCCTTCCTCCCAACCTATCCACGATAGCGCCTTCACCGTCCAGTCCGGCGCAAAAACCCGCATCAAATCATCTTCGAAGCTCAGGAAAAACTCGCTCGAACCCGCATCACCTTGTCTGCCTGTCCGCCCCCGAAGCTGATTATCGATGCGTCTGGCCTCGTGACGCTCCGTACCGAGCACGTGCAGTCCCCCGATGTCGGCTACGCCCTCACCGAGTTTAATATCCGTACCGCGCCCGGCCATATTCGTTGCAATAGTCACATTGCCTCTCATTCGACCGTCCCTGCCTTTGTGCTGATGACCCGCCTTGGCAACAATCATTGCTTCTCGTTCGTGATGCTTGGCGTTCAGGACCTCGTGCTCCAGCCCCATACGTTTTTCCAGCGCTTCGGACAGCGCCTCGTTTTTCTCCACACTGACCGTACCAACAAGCACCGGCCTGCCAGTCGTGCTGACCTCATTTATCTCTTCTAATATCGCATTGAACTTCTCGCCCATCGATTTATAGATTACGTCTTCCATATCATCTCTGATGCAGGGTTCGTTAGTGGGTATCACAACCACTTCCAGTTTGTATATCTTCATAAACTCTTCGGATTCCGTCGCCGCCGTACCCGTCATCCCCGATATCTGGTCATAGAGCTTGAAGAAATTTTGTAACGTGATCGTAGCTAATGTCTGGGTCTCTTTTTTGACTGCCACACCTTCTTTCGCCTCCACCGACTGGTGCAGCCCGTCCGACCACTGCCTCCCGTGCATCAATCGCCCCGTAAACTCGTCCACGATGATGACCTTTCCCTCCATCACGACGTAATCTTTTTCCTTTTCGAAGGTCACATGCGCTCGCAGGCTCTGCTCCAGAAGATGGGGCCATTCCATATTCGAGCCCGTAAAAAACGACCCGACTCCCGCTATCTCCTGGGCCGTCCCGACCCCTTCATGAGTAAGATGAACAGACTTTTTGTCGTATTCGACCTCATAATACTCCGTAGCGCCGGCTAATCTGGCTTCAGCACTCTCAATCTCTGCCTGGCTATCTTCGATTACCTTCTGGGCCTTTGTAATTCGCTTGCTGTCCTTATCTCTTTTCGCTTCCGTCAGTTCACCCTGAGCGTTGGCTTGGCGGCGCTGGGCCGAATCAATTTGTTTTTTCAGGCGGTCATAGCTGCTCTGTTTTTGAATCAGCTTTCGCGCCACCTGGTCCGCTTCCTTATATCGGCTCACATCATCAAAGCTCGGTCCGGATATAATCAAAGGCGTCCGCGCCTCATCAATCAGAATCGAATCCACCTCGTCGATGATCGCAAATTGCAATGGCCCCTGGACCATCTGCTCAAGCGATACCTTCATATTGTCGCGAAGATAATCAAAGCCGAACTCGTTATTCGTCCCGTATGTCACATCGCAGTCGTATTGGGCCCTCCTCTCGTCACCCATTGTATCCATGTCCGCCTGAATCGCACCGACGGTCATCCCCAGGGCTTGATAGATCGGACCCATCCATTCCGCATCGCGACTCGCTAAGTAATCATTGACCGTAACGATATGGACCTTTCTGGCCGTCAGATATACAAGGTACACCGCTAACGTCGCCACTAATGTCTTACCCTCCCCGGTAACCATTTCTGCAATCTTGCCCTCATAGAGGACATTGCCCCCGACAAGCTGAACGTCGAAATGACGCATATCGACATTCCGTCTTGCTGCCTCGCGTACCACCGCGAAAGCTTCAGGCAAAATATTCTCAGGCCGGCCCCCGCCTTGCAGGGCCGCTTTGAACTCCTCCGTTTTCGCTTTCAGCGCCTCATCGCTGAGCTGTTTGACAGTCTCCTCGAACTGCCCTGCCTCCTGAGTGATAACAGAATATACCTTTACCATCCGCTCGTTACGAGAGCCAAAAACCTTCAACAGGATTTTGCTTACTTTATCAATCATCAGAACAAAAACCTGAACTTAAAATCTTCAAAACGTCTTGTTTTGAATTTTATATCTTTGTCATTTGAATTTGGTTCGTATTTCGAATTTCGAATTTTTTTGTCGTTCCTTACACTCTCGTCACATACTCCCCGGTGCGCGTATCGACACGGATCATTTCGCCGACCTTAATAAAAGGCGGCACCTGCACTACAAGCCCCGTCTCCAGTGTCGCCGGCTTATTCTGGTTCGTCGCCGTCGCCCCTTTAATCTCCGGTGGTGTATCCGTAACCTCCAAATCCACTGTAGTCGGCAGCGTAACTAAAATCGGCTTGCCCTCGTACATCGTAACCTGCAGTTGGTTGTTCGGCTTGAGATATTTGGGCCCATCCCCGAAGGCGTCGTCATCAAGACTGATTTGCTCGTAGCTCTTGATATCCATCAGCACATGCTCGCTTCCCGAAGAGTAAAGATACTCGTAAGTATTCTTGTCCAGATAAGCCTCTTCGACTATCTCCTCGGCACGCAGCCGAATATTTTGAATCGTACCGTCCGCCAGAGTTTTCAGCTTCGTCTGGAAAACCGCGCCGCCTTTGCCTAACTTGACGTGCTGATAATCCACAATCGCATACAGCTTGCCGTCAATCTTGACCGTCTGGCCTTTTCTCATTTCAGATGCTCTCATTGTGTACTCCAAAAACACAAACTAAATACCGATATCTTTCGCACCAGTATGGCAAATCCCTCGACCAATGTCAAGAAATCCACAAACTCCCGCCGAATGTGCTGCAAATTTTCTACCTAAAAGCCAAACTTTACCTTGGCAAATATGAAAATTCTTCCGTACAATCGAACATCAGTGATTAGCCCTGAATACAAACTGTTCCAACAAGCAAAGTGAAGGTACAAAAGATTATGAAAAAGTTCTCGTTTATCCATATCCCCGTTCTGTCGTTTTTCTCGAAAGACCTCTATAGAGATGTAGGCTTAAACTGGAAAGGGCTATGCTTCGCCTATCTGCTCTTGTTCCTGGCCGTTTGCTGGATACCCGCTATGGTCACGATACACTCAGGCTTCACCGGCTTTGTAAACAAGGATGCCCCTACCTTTGTTGAACAGGTCCCGGAGATCACTATCACCGACGGCCAGGTATCGATAGATGAGCCCGAGCCCTATTACATTAAAATCCCCGATACCAACGATAACTTGGCCGTCATCGATACGACGGGCACAATCACATCACCTCACGATGCAAATGCCTTCTGCTTGCTGACAAAGGCCAGTATAATAATGAAACAAAGCGATTTTGAGACGCGAACGTTTGATCTGTCACAGGTGAAAAGTTTTACTATAAGTGGCGACCGTATAATGCGATTCCTGAATACCACCAAAAAGTATCTCGGTATAATATTGTATCCCATCGCCCTTCTAAGCTCTTACGTCTATAGAATTATTCAGGCACTCATATTAGCTGCCATAGGCCTGCTGTTTGCCTCTATGTGCAGGGTATCGCTCTCGTATGGTGCATTGCTTCGTCTGGCAGTAGTAGCTATGACCCCATGCATGATAGTCAAAACGGTTTTTGGGTTGGCTGGTGTTTATTTCCCGTGCATAGGCCTGTTATACATTGTAATCACTTTAGCGTACCTATACTTTGCTGTCCACGCCTGCCACCAAACACCTCCGACAGTACAAGAGCTCCAGGTTTCCGGTCAAAGTGAAGGGTATCAAACTTAAATAAATCTGCCACCTGCGCTCATCGGAATCTACGATTGGATAATATCATGGAAAAAAATACAAAAAAACCAATAGCAAAACACAAAATTGCTCTGGTTTACCTTATCCTGTGGCTGGTCCCGGGCCTGCTCGCAGCCCTGCTTCATCTCATAGGCCGTCCCCACTACATAAATCTACGGGCCTGCATCATAGGCGGCATCGCAAACCTTTTCGGCCCATTCGCCAGACCCCTGGCTAATGGTTGGCCCAACGCCGGAAAACCACCCCACCCGCCGCTCGTTCCGATTGGACTGGTACTTATAGCGGTTTTTGCAGCTCTGATTCTGCTCTCAATGATTAGCCGCAGGAAGTGGCTCCAGATTCTCTGTCTGTTTCTTTTTGTGCCGTCCGTCCTTTTTTGGATACTGCTTGGTTTCGTGGAATTGTGGACCTGCGCCGAGTAATCCGACAACCGTCGGCCGCACCCGGACGTGGCTCGCTTGGCTGGTTACATAAGAACACAAAGGACGAGTATAAGATTTCGAAATTAGGATTTAGGATTTAAACAGAGGCTGCTTCTTTATGCAAATATGACAGAACAAGAGGTTCATGGGGACATATTATGACTTATTTACCAATCGCAGTATTATCAATTAATCTCTGTACTTTCCTTTTTGACCCACTTTTACTTTCAAATAAAAATTTGAAGGCCCGTTTCTTCAAAATGCCCGTCTTTTTTCAAAAATTATTTGTCTTCGTTGTAGTAGGCCCGTTATTCATTGCTCCCGTAATCCCACAAAGCAGATTCAATATAAGCAATGTCCTCTCACTGCCGCTCGGAATATTACTTTCTGTGTTAGGATGGACTCTCATCTTCTTTGCCCTCTTTGAATTCGGAACTATTCCAAGTCTCAGAAAAAAATCAAACTTGGTAACATCAGGTATATATAGCGTTATTAGGCATCCAATTTACTCCGGAACGTTGTTGGCAGTATTAGGATGGACAATTTTATTCAAATCAATAATATCAATTATATACTTCCCGCTTCTTTGTTTAATTTACCTTGTGGAAACCATCCTTGAAGAAAAAGGCTTAATCGAGGAATATGGCGACCAATACCTGGATTATAAGAAAAAAGTCACCAAACGCCTGATACCATTTATATTCTAACAGACGTTGAAACATCGATGAAAGGAATGTTCACAGCGATGAAACTAAACCACCCCACATTTGCGATAGTCTTTCTGATAATGCCCGCCTTCTTGTTTAACCTTTGTTGCACAACAAATAGCAACAGGCTCACCCAAACCGGCCATACGGTGCCCCGGCTTGAGTGGATACGACCAAGTCAGGATGGCATCCACTTCGTCCACGCTCAATCCGGCACCAGGTTCGTCGCCTGGGGATTCAACTACGACCACGATGACGCCGGCCGACTCCTCGAAGACTACTGGCAAAAAGATTGGCCCACCGTTGCCGAAGACTTCAGGGAGATGAAAGCCCTCGGCGCCAACGTCGTCCGCATTCACTTACAAACGGCGAAATTTATGAAGTCGCCGACCCAACCTGATAAAGCGTCCATTGCCCATCTCGCCCGCCTCGTCAAGTTGGCCGAGCAAACAGGCCTTTACCTCGACATCACAGGCCTGGGCTGTTACCACAAAAAGGACGTCCCTCAATGGTACGACGAGATGAATGAAACCGCGCGCTGGAATGTGCAGTCCCTTTTCTGGGAAGCGGTCGCCAAAACCTGCGCTAAAAGCCCCGCAATCTTCTGTTACGACCTTATGAACGAGCCAATCCTACCCGGAGCAAATAAAAAAGAGACGGATTGGCTCGCCGGCGAATTCGCTGGCAGCAATTTCGTACAGCGCATCACGCTCGACCTTGCAGGCCGTACCCAAAAAGAAGTCGCCAGGGCCTGGGTTGATAAGCTCGTTACCGCCATCAGAAAACACGATGACCGCCACCTGATAACCGTTGGGGTGATCCCCTGGGTACACACCTTCCCAAAAGCAAAACCGCTCTTCTACTCAAAAGAAGTCTCCACAAATCTTGATTTCGCCTGCGTCCACTTCTATCCTAAAAAAGGCCAGGCCAACAAGGCCCTCACCGCCCTTTCCGCCTACGATATAGGCAAGCCCCTCGTCATCGAGGAGATGTTCCCGTTGCAATGCAGCATCGACGAGTTGGCCGTGTTCATTGACGCCTCACACAGCTTCGCCGATGGTTATATCGGCTTCTACTGGGGAAAAACCATCAACGACTACAATGAGAAATCCGACCTGCCTTCCGCCATCACCAAAAGCTGGCTAAAATACTTCTCCGCGAAAGCTCCTCAGATTCTCGGCCTTCCTGAACAAAAACACAAGAAACCACAAGCTACGAGCCACAAATCCCTAATCCATCCTACAAAGCCCCGACCGTGAGGGAGGGGTAAATTCCTGCCTCATAGCAGTGAACATTATCCCACTGTCATCCTGTGCGAAAGAGCCTGCCCTGAATAAGCCGAAGCCCTGGGCGAAGTCGAAGGGCAAGATTCTGGCCTCCGCATTGAATCTCCCTCCCTTTCATCCACCATTTTGCATTTTAATATGTATTTTTGCATTTTGATTTTTGATATTTAATATTTCTTCTTGCCTTATCACTCAGTCCAGCTATAATTCCATTTGCATACGCGGAATCTAACATCCTTGAGCCAGAAGGAAAAACTGAAAGCTCATCACAAAATTAAGAAAGGGGACTGAAAATGAAAAAAGAAAAAAAACAAACAAAAAAAAGGCTGACCACCGCTTTTGGAATCCCTGTGCCTGACGACCAGAACAGCCTAACGGCAGGTGAACGCGGGCCTGTACTCTTGCAGGATGCACACTTGCTCGAGAAATTGGGCCATTTCGACCGCGAGCGAATTCCCGAAAGAGTTGTACATGCAAAAGGAGCTGGAGCGCATGGTTATTTTGAGGTGACCGCCGATGTAACCAAATATACCAAGGCAAAGTTTCTCTCGGAAGTCGGCAAACGCACTGAAGTATTCGCCCGCTTCTCCACCGTGGGCGGCGAAAAAGGCTCAGCCGACGCCGCACGCGATCCGCGAGGCTTTGCCGTAAAATTCTACACCGAAGAGGGAAATTATGACTTCGTAGGAAACAACACGCCCGTATTTTTCATCAGGGACCCGCTCAAGTTCCCGGACTTCATCCACACCCAGAAACGACACCCTGCAACCAACCTGCCCGACCCGGATATGTTTTGGGACTTCCTGTCCCTCACACCCGAATCCATTCATCAGGTGACAATCCTGTTCTCAGACAGGGGTACTCCCGCCAACCATCGCCACATGAATGGATACAGCAGCCATACCTTCAAATGGTACAATGATAAGGACGAGTATGTCTGGGTACAATACCACTTCAAGACGGATCAGGGCATAAAGAATCTCACCCGCGCCGAATCAAAACGCCTCTGCAGCGAAGACCCGGACCACGCCACTCGTGACCTCCATGAAGCCATCGAGGCAGGTGACTATCCTGCCTGGACACTTGAAATGCAGATTCTCACTCCCGAAAAGGCTAAGGATTTCCCCTGGGACATCTTTGACATCACTAAAGTCTGGCCTCATGCAGAGGTGCCACCAATAAAGATTGGCAAGCTCGTTCTAAACCGAAATCCCATTAATTATTTTGCAGAAGTCGAACAGGCCGCTTTCTGCCCCGGTAACGTCGTTCCCGGTATCGCCATCTCGCCCGACAAAATGCTGCAGGCAAGGGTCTTCTCATACCATGATACCCACCTTCACAGGCTCGGCCCAAACTATCACCTGATCCCCATCAACGCCCCCAAAAATGCCCCTGAAACCAGTTATCAGCGCGACGGGGCTATGCGCGTTGACGACAATGCAGCCGACGTACCCAATTACTGGCCGAACAGCCTCGACGGACCTGCTCCCGACCCAGCCGCAGCCGAGCCCGACTTTGAACTGTCCGGCAAAGCTGGCCGACACCCATTCACACATCCCAATGACGACTTCGTGCAGGCTGGTACCCTCTACAGCAAAGTCATGTCCGACCAGGATAGAACAAACCTCATCGGCAACATCGCGGACCACCTTGGCAAAGCTCAAAAGAGAATCCAGTTGCGACAAAACGCCCTGTTCTTCAAGGCTGACCCGGACTATGGCCGTCGCGTAGCCGAGGCAATTAAACTCGATATCAAGGAAGTCGAAAAATTAGCCGGGATGTCTCAGGACCAGCGAGTAAAGGCTACGCAAAAAGGCTCTTAATCATAACGCGCAGGAGTGGATTATTGATTCGACATCTACTAACGAATAGAAAATGATACATATAAGGCTATTGAACCCGGAAGCGGCTATAAGCTGACTCCGTCCGATAAAATCTTCGGCGGGTGGCAGCCTCCGCCGAAAGGCGTCTCAAAGCGGAAAGCGCAGCTTGGGGATGGCGGCCCAATCGACTCTAAAATAAAATGGGCAGATACAACAGATATTTCATTGCGAAATGGTACTATTACGCCACCCCCTTATTCATCCTGCTCGACTACCTTGCGGGAATAAACGTCCGTGTATCTGCACTTGACGCTATGCCGCTGTACAAATATCTTTATTACGGCTTCTGCATCCTCTGCGGCCTCTGCATGTACATCTTCCCCCGGTATTCCCCCGTCGTCGCACTTTTCGAAAGTGCAATCAATTATGTATTGATGATATTGCTTTTGCTCAGGCCCTATATTCACTGCCTAATGCAGGAAGACATACTCAACGAAGGCTGGGAGAACGTGCAAGCGCTTACCGCTCAAAACATCATAAATCTCGCACTTGCAGCTTTAGTCGCGGCATACGCCTTCAAAGCAAGCATCCACAAACTGCAATCAGATTTCGCCTCCGCCATACATCCCCCCAAACACTCCCCACCCTCAGATACCGACTAACACCGGCCTGCACCTACTCACCTTGTTCTACCCCTCCTTTTCCGTACGCGGCCTTTTTGTGACTTCTTTGAATCCCTCAACTTTCTAACAGGCTCTTTAGCCAACGGCTCAACAGGCGCCACATTCAACTGACGGGCCGGCACATTCACCGAAACAATACGCACCCTCAACGCCTGCCCCATACGAATACTTCGTCCCGTCCGCCGCCCTTCAATGCACGCGGCCTTTTGGTTATATTCCCACTCGTCAGGCCCCAAATCACCCATCTGAATAAGCCCTTCAATCCCGAACTTCCGCGACTGCACGAATACCCCAAAGCTCGTCAAACCGGTAACAACGCAGTCCATCTCCTCATTGATACGACTGCTCAGCATTTGCAGAATCAGAACGGCCTTCAACTCTCTCTCGGCGTCCTCGGCTCGCTGCTCCGTAAAGCTGATATGTTTCCCAATCTCCGTTAAATCCGTCTCGACTGAACTGTTCTTCGCTAAGTCCATACGATTTTGCAGATAGAACTCCAGTACCCGATGAACAAGCAAATCCGCATATCGCCGTATCGGGCTGGTAAAGTGACAATAGTGCGTCGAAGCCAGCGCGTAATGCCCGACATTCAGCGGCGCATACTCCGCCTTTTCGAAACTTCGCAGGACCGCCAGATTCACACCGAACGAGCTGTCCGTCCCCTTAACAGCCGCTAACAAATCCTGTACCGCCCGGCGGTCTGGATTTCGACCCAGATTATACCCAAACGCCCGCACAAGCTTCGCCAGGTTCTTCATGCTCAAACCATCCGGCTCAGGATGTATCCGCCGCATAAAACCGATATTCAACCTGTCCAGCAGCCCAGCCACCGCATCATTCGCCTCCACCATAAACATCTCTATAATCGTATGCGGATAGCTGTCGTCCGCGGGCTCGGCATCCACTACCCGCCCCGATTCATCCATTATCAGCTCCGTCTCCGGTAAATCCAGATGCAGCATACCGTTCTTCACCCGCCTTTTCTCAATCGCCCGGCTCAGCCTCTCCATCTCTTTCACCAATTCAACCGCTTCCGGTTTTATGTCTTTCTTATGCCCCTTCAATATCCTGTCCGCCTGTTGGTACGTCAAACGCTCCGTCGACTTCATAATACTATTGGCAAAACGTCGCGACAGAATATTACCCTGCTCATCATAAGTCAGGTACGCACTCTTAACAAATCGCTTCTGGCCCGGCTGTAAACTGCACACCCCGTTACTCAATACCTCAGGCAGCATCGGTATAACCCTTCCCGGCAGATAAATGCTATTACCCCGCTCTTTCGCCTCGACATCCAGTGCCGAATCCACCTTCACGAAATGGCTCACATCGGCAATATGTACCCCCAGCACCCGGTTGCCCTTATCATCCTTCTCAATACTTATCGCATCATCGAAATCTTTCGCATCAGGTGGGTCAATCGTAATTACCACCTTTGCCGTTATGTCCTCCCTTCCCTCGATTGTTTCGGCTTCAAAACCGCTGGCGGATTCATGTGCCTCCTCGCTGCACTCTCCATCAAACTCGCCCGGCAAATGAAATTGGCGGATTACCGACAGTATCTCGCTCTCGTATTGCCCCGCCTTCCCCAGCACCTCAACTATCACACCACGTGCAAGGTATTTCTCCTTCGGATACGAAAGTATCTCGACCACAACCTTGTCCTTTGGCTTCGCTCCCTTGGCCCCGACATCATCAACGGAAATCGGCTCGATAAATCCCGTCCCGTCAGGCTGTACAATCCAACCGTCCCCTTGTTTCCGCAGCGTCCCGACGAACCTGTTCTGCGCCCGTTCCAGTATCTCGACCACTTCCCCCCGGTACTGCATCTGCTCCCCGCGCTTACCTTTCCTCCTCACCCTCGCGGCAACGATGTCCCCCGTCATCGCCCCCGCTCCTCGCTCTGGCGGCACAAACAGGTCCCCGTGCGCATTCGGCTCCAAAGGCGTTATAAACCCGAACCCTCTCGCGTTCGCCCGAAATGTCCCTATCACCCGCCCCGACATCGCAGGCAGGCTCACAAGGTTCCGCCCCCCCAGCACAACATGCCCCGCCCGCCGAAGCTCCTCGAAAGCCCGCTTGAACTCCGCGTAATCTTCCGAGCTGACCCCCAGCGCCTTCGCCACCTGCGATAGCTTCAAAGGCTCGTAATCTCTACGCCTCAATAGCTTCACTATATTTCTTTTGAATATCTCAAGCATTCCACCACTCTACTAATAAATCAACAAAGCGCCAAATCAATTCTTGCCGACGGCTATTGACAAATCTGCGGCATCCTGTACAATCGCCTGCAAACAGTCAGGACATACTTACCTGAAAGAATGGCCCTACGGATTTCCATTAAAACGGGAAAGAATATTGGAGGATATATTATGATGTCGAATCAATTCAATCGCCGTGAATTTTTCGCAAGAACAGCAATGTCGGGCATAGGTACCGCCTTGACAAC
Organism: uncultured Pirellulales bacterium; assembly: GCA_964451425.1. Lineage (GTDB taxonomy): Bacteria > Planctomycetota > Phycisphaerae > Sedimentisphaerales > Anaerobacaceae > CS2-K091. The sequence goes on along the minus strand of CAYVIT010000002.1, from coordinate 5,443 downwards.
CGCTGCAGCCGTCAAAGCCGGCGAAAAACAAAAGGCCAAACAAAAGACCATGCTTAGTACCCCCCGCGCACAGAAAATCGGCTGGCGTATCGCATGCCAGCTTTACACCTTCCGTGACCGAAGCTTTTACGAGGCCCTCGAAGCAATCTCCTCATTGGGCATTCGAAACGTAGAGCCATGCTTCTTTTTACCGTTGGACAAAAAGCGACCGGATTTGATGACCAGCGAAGCGCTCCCGCCGGATGTCCGCCGCGAGATGAAAGCCAGATTAAAAGACTACGGAATAAGGATGCCCAACTACTATGCCCCCGTCGACGGCAACACCGCCAACTTCCGTAAAATATTTGACTTCGCCAAAGAGATGGGCGTCAAGACTCTTGTTGCCGAGCCGCCCGCCGAGGTCTTCGAAAAGCTCGATGAGCTCTGCAACGAGTACAAGATAAACCTTGCCATACACAACCACCCCAAATCGCCGGAATCGAAGTACTGGCAGCCGGAGAATGTCCTCAAAGTCTGCGAAGGGCGCAGCAAACGCATCGGTTTCTGCTGCGATACAGGCCACTGGGTCCGCTCAGGCCTGGACACTGTCGAGTGCCTGAAGAAAGCAAAGAAACGAATCATCGCAATGCACCTCAAGGACGTTGCCGAGTCGGGCAAACCCGAGGCGCGCGATGTCCCGCTCGGTACTGGCAAGGCAAACTACACTGCCGTCTTGAAGGAGTTGCATGCCCAGAAGTTCCGCGGCATGATGACGATTGAATACGAGCATTTGTCGCCGCAGCTGGTCGAAGACGTCGCTAAATGCGCAAAATTCGTAGAAGACTTTGCCGCCTCACTGAAAACATAAAATCGCAACTATTGAATAGGAGTGAGCAAGCCACTTGGCGAAGGGAGCAAGTGCGACGTTCTATCCCTTTTTCGCCTTCAGGGGTAGAATGTGCACTGCACACCAATTTTATGTCATTTCGAGCGAAGCCGAAGGCGCAGTCGAGGAATCTACTAAAAAAATGTCATTGCGAGGAGCGAAGCGACGCGGCAATCTCATTGCCAATTTGAAATGTGAAATCTGAGATTTGAAATCGCCTATTGAGCGACGAGCGACTGTTATCCCTTTTTGGCCTTTAGGCTGTTGAGTTGCTTTGCTAAGCGGGACTTCTTGCGTGCCGCGGTCTTTTTATGCATCGTGCTCGTCGCAGCGGTCTTGTCCAGTTTCTGCACAACAAGCCGGTACTGCTCGCTCGCCGCCTCCACGTCACCGGCATCCACCGCCGCGTCGAAATGTTTGATTTGTGTCTTAATCCGGCTCTTACGGCCGCGATTAATCGTCCTGCTTTTGACGTTTTGTCTTACTCTTTTTTTCGCTGATAACGAATGTGCCACTGTAAACTCCTAAAAAACCATCATAAATCTTCCATAAACGTCTGTACTAATCAGTCTCACCCTGCCCCGTACTCGGCCCGACCCCTTTGCCCCGAAGCCTGTCCACACGCTGCCGAACGTCCCGATAACCAAAATCAAGCTGGGCGATTTTGCGATAAATCTCCAGTGCCTTGCCCGTTTCACCCTTCTGCTCATAAGACCGCGCCAGATTATACCGCAATTCCTTCGCAACGCCATCATCTTTTATCTCATAAGAATCTATCACCTGCGTGAATATATCTATCGCATCGGCATACCAGCCCTTGTAGAAAAAGCAAAGCCCTATCTTGTCCATCGAAGATATCTTATGCCGAGGGTCTTTTTGTGACTCCTGGAATAGAGGGATTGCCTCGTCATACTTCTTATTGCGTATCAAACGAGTTCCGTACTCGTACTTGGCCTGAAGGTCGGTCGGATAGTTCTCCACACACAGTCGATAGTGCTCCAGCTCGGTATTATTAAGATAGGCGTTTAGTTTAGAAAGACGCGATTTGGCTTCACTGTCCTCTGGCTTGGCCTCAACAGCCGTCTTGGCCTGTCTTATCTTGCGCCTGAGCTGTTTCATCCTGATTTGCCCGGCACGCTGCTTAAAGCTGAAATCGCTTTTACTTTTATATGCTTTTTCAAGCAGCTCTACCGCCTCCTTTTCCCCCTTATCCTCCTGCAAGTCGGTCAAAGCATCCGCCAAATTGAATATATTCTTAGGCAGATTCGGGTCCTGGTCGTATTCTTTCCGGGCATCCTTTACTGCAGACATCCGGTAATCCTCCGTCTTGACCACGGCCTTCTGGGATTGAAGTTTTTCTTGTACTTCTCGGTCTTTGATGGACTGTCTGAAATCACCCTCCTGGTCGTATCTGCCCCTGGCCATAGTCAGTTCTGCCGTAAGGTTCTTGAACTCGTCGGCCAAGTCAGCGTCCTCTGGCTTCAGTTTCGAGGCAAGTTGGCACGCTACAATCGCCTTGTCGAATTGACCTATTGTCTTGTAAGAGTCCTTTAAGAGGATATATGTGTGTGCCGACGGCCTTTTGGCTGCATTATTTGCCTGAAATACCAGATTCGCTATCCAACCGACCGTGTTCCGATAACCGCCCGCCACCGCCGCCTTCAGCATCGCCTCCGCATAAGACAGATGGTCCGGGGCCTTCGCGAAAAGGTACTCCGCGTTAAGCATCTGCTCAAGAGGATTCTTACCACGAAGCCGCTTCATCCTCTCCACCATCGAAGGTTTCTTGCCCTCCTTACCCTGACGAAGCAGTGCCAATTCGTAAAGCTGAAGATGACCCCGCTCAAGCGCATCCGGTTCATGGCGAAGCCCCTCAAGATACATTTCGATTGCGTAGTCGAAGTTGCTTCGACCTCTGGCTTGCAGGGCCCTGTCGAAAAAAGCCTGCGCCTTCGCCGCATTTGCACTATCTGGCTCTGCCATACGTTCCAACTGGTTCCTTATACCGACCTGTCATTAAACCTGTATACTACTTATCGGCTAAAATTTGTCAACAAATAAATACTTGTACAAAAACCGCACCTATGCTATAAACACACCGAACGAAGCAGTTTAAGGAGTACCCAGTATGGTATCAGCTCTTGAGCAGTATGACCCGCAGATTTACGAGCTTGTAAGGCAGGAAAGCGCACGAGAAAGTGCCGTCATCCGTCTAATCCCGTCCGAAAACTATGTGTCCCGGGCCGTTATGCAGGCCAGCGGAAGCTGCCTAACCAACAAATACGCCGAAGGATACCCCGGTAAACGCTACTATGAGGGCCAGCAGGTAACTGACCTTATCGAACGGCTGGCGCAGGAACGGGCCAAGAAAATATTCAAAGCCGACCACGCCAACGTCCAGCCCTATTCCGGCTCGGTCGCAAACCTCGCCGCTTACGCCGCCCTGATTAAGCCCGGCGAGATGATTATGGGAATGTCACTTACCGACGGCGGCCACCTGACGCACGGCTGGAACGTATCTCTGTCCAGTAAATTCTTCAAGTCCGTATCCTATCCCGTTAATCCCACGACCGGCAGGCTGGACTACGACCATATCGCCGATTTGGCCAAAAAGCACAAGCCCAGGATTATCATCTCCGGCGCTACGGCCTATCCCCGCGAAATCGACTTTGAGATATTCGGGCAAATTGCCAAAGACGTCGGCGCATACCATGTCAGCGACATAGCCCATATTGCGGGGCTTGTGGTAGCGGGCATCCATAAAAGCCCCATTCCATACGCCGATATCGTCTCAAGCACAACCCATAAGACGCTTCGTGGCGCCCGCGGCGGCATGCTGCTCTGCAAGGCCGAACACGCAGACAAAGTAGACCAAGCCGTCTTTCCAGGCCTGCAGGGCGGCCCACATATGCATACACTTACGGCCATAGCCGTTGCGCTGGCCGAAGCCGACACGCCGGAGTTCGTCGCATACGCCAGGCAAATCGTCAAGAACTCAAAGGCACTGGCCCGGAGGTTAATGGAATTCGGCTTTAAGCTGATGTCCGACGGGACCGACAATCACCTAATCCTCATCGATTTGCGAAATAAAAATGTACCCGGCAGGAAGGCGGCCAAGGCACTCGACCGGGCACGAATCGTGTGCAACTATAATACCATTCCTGGCGACACGGCCCCGCCGGCTAACCCCAGCGGGCTTCGGATGGGTACTCCGGCTATGACAACGCGAGGAATGAAAGAGACGGAAGCCGAGCTTATCGCCGGCTTTATTAATAAAGTCATCGACAATATCGACAATGAATCCGTAATCGAAGAGGTCGCAAGAGAAGTCCTGCTGCTGTGCTCGCAGTTCCCCGTGCCGGGCCACTTTATTATTCCGAATCAGAAATATCCCGACTGGCTCCAGAACCCCGATATCAATACCCCGTGGCTCTTCTAAGCAGACAAAAAAAACGGACGAGATTAAATTATGCGTGTCCTTACTGTTCAAGTCGCAATCATCTTTCTGGTCGCAGCAAGTGCTTGTGCTGTAGAGAATGCCGACGTCAGCACTCTGATTTCTCAGAGCCTGAAGACGTATAACCAGTTCGAAAAAATCACGGGCCAGATGAAGGCAGCAACGAGTGATTTGGACGAGCGGCTCAGGCCAATCCGTGCACAAATTCGCTGGTTCAAAAAACCTGTTCCTGATGATGAGGGAATACATGATATCAACATTAATATTACGTTTTGCAAGAATCAAATTTCAACGCATGAAGCCTATATTGAGGCAGCCAGGATCACCAACCCCAAGGAGCGGGCCAGGCTGGTGGATAAGTATGAAGCCGACCGGGAAAGGATTCTCGAAGAGGAATTGAATGCAGGCAAGCCCTTTAGAAAGAGAATCGACAAGTTAAAACAGGAATTCAAGGATAAGCAAAAACCCTTTGATAAAGCTATGAAGACGTATTGTCTTTCACCTGGGAGCAAATATCCGACCGTGGCCAGTACCTATGTAAGCACACCATTTCACACGGGTGTGCTGAGATACAGATGGCTGGATAGTGATAATAAGCAGCTTGCCTTGGCACGGATTTCACTAAAAGACAAGCCGACTGTTAAAGACGATGCTGAGATGCTTGATAACAAGTTTTATGTCAGTACGTTTTATGTAAGTGAACATCTGCCTAATATTGAGGTTTGGGCTGGATATTTTCACGTCAACTTTAACATAACAAAAGCAGAATGGTGGAGAAAAGAGAAGATTGCCGAACTTATTAAGGATTTTATCGATTTGGATGGCTTGGCAAAAATTGACCCGACCCGAAATGACAGCAGCCTGAATGCTTTGGCAATGGCCAGTTTAGCCTGTTCAAAAAGGTGCTATCGTATTTCAAGAGAGCGAAGAGACACCACCGGTTGGTTAACGGCTGAGCGTGTGAAGGTTAAAAACTTAAAATCGAGATTTAAAAAGCCCCCAGCCGATAGCGAGCAGTTGAACAAAGACAGGCAATCGATAGACCAATATAAGAAGGATCTTAAGGTGCTTCAAAATCGTCTTAAGGTAGGCATGGTTACCAACCCAAATGAACGTGCAGC
>CAYVIT010000001.1:55432-86528 GCA_964451425.1 uncultured Pirellulales bacterium | reverse complement strand
GAGACTCCTTTACAGTTGTAAAGAACAGACGACAGAAGACAGAGGACAGACTACAGACTGAAGACTTCAAATTACACAGTTTTACATTCATAATTCTCGATTCTCAATTGTCGTTTATATTATACCAAACATGCTCTAAATGTTCAATGAAAAACAAACTTTTTTTTAATTATTTACCGCAGAGAACGTAGAGGGCGCAGACCTACTTGATAAGTAGGAAAGGATCTTAAAGAATGTGTTTTTTTAGGCATGAAAAGGCAAAAAATGCACAAAAGACAACAAAAAAATGACCAAAAAAGTGCTTTATGGGTGCACTGACGAACACAGACTTTTTACCACAGACTAACGCGGACTTTTTATTACGGATTACAGGCGGCGGAAGAAAGAAATGGTTTTTGGCGGGAATTGAGGTTTTGTGTGTTGAAAAATAGGTGACTGTCCAGTTTTGAGTTTTGAGTTTGGAGCCTTGCTCAAGACATTTCGCGGCGAATTCAACCGGGGCCATGGGAATATCATATAACCAGTCGGGCCGCGCCTATTCTACACGTCCTGCGCGTATTTCCACGGCGGCAGGACGTCCGCCGGTAACCATTACACGGTGAATCCGCACATCGGTTACACCGGCCGACATCTCGGTCGGGAGCCAAACGCGGGCTTTCCGTAACGGGGCGAGATGCTTGAGAATGGTCTCATCATCCACACCTCCGCGGTCACCCAGTGGGCCGGAGCCGGATGTAGATTTTGCAGGGTCCGGACTGTCGCCGACATTGGCCAGGAATTCGAAGCCCTTGGGCGCCGCCTCCTTGTTACTAGTATTGATGTTACAGCCCACTAATCCGCCGCGTGCGGGAGGCTTGGCCAGGTTAAGCCATACGGTATCGGCACTGGTGCCGGGTTGGTGCACCCAGAATTGATTGTTCAGCGCCAGTATGCTCGCATTGCTGCCGTCCCCGCGCAATTCGAAGCGGCATGTCTCTTTCGTCTCGACGGGCATTAGCATACAGGTGGCAAGCGTAAACAAGCCGCGGAAGTTGTCCGCTCCGATTGTTGCCGCCTGCGCTGAGGTGGCATACGAGAAACGCGTCGCATCGATGCACAGCGTACCACTGTCAGTTAGATGCAGGCCGTTGAGAGAACCGCTGCTGCGCTCGTGATAAACACCCCTTACGACAAGCCGGCCGCCGTGGCTCACGTCGTATTGTCCGGCAGCGGATCCCGTGGCCCCTGTGAAGACCGAGACCTGGTTTTTAGCACTTGCGGCGTTCGGACCGCCGATGACTTCGACCCACACGCCACTGTTGCCGCTGCCCTGTAATGCACGCAAGAGGACATCGGTTTGGACGAGGCCGTTGATGCGTAATGCGGCAGTACGCGGCTGTTGTTTCTGATGTGAACCGTTGACGTTGAGTTGGTCGGCAAAGATACGCCCGCCCGGCTGGTCGGCGTCTTCAATCAGCAGGCCGCGTGCATTCGGAGCATGGAGGTAAATGTCACGCAACACTGCACGGCTGGGACCATCAAGCCGGAGCAACACTCCACCATCGGCCCCTGCCCAGTTCAACCTCGCTGCGGTCTCACCCGCGCCGTCACCAACAAGCTGGATATCACAGTTAGCCGGGATAACAAGGGTTTGGTCCAACTTATAATTACCCATCGGCAAATGCACCACGGGCCGCTGACCGGCAATTTTCGATGCTTCGTTTATCAACAGTTGGATTTGGCTGGAATTCGCGCCGGCGGCTACCTCGAAGACCCTGCGTTTACGCTGCGTTGGTGTCGGCGGGAGGTTCGGTAATACTTTGGGTATTAGTTTGGCATCCACGGTTTTCTCTGCGATACGGCGGAATCTGCCGCGTTCGGCCACTGCATCGATGCTGGTGTAGGTGTTGCCCACAAAGGTCTGATCAGCCCAAGTCATTTGTGCGGCACGAGTCTTGTCCCGGCATTGAAAGATATTATCGACAACGAGATACGGCCCGGCATTCGAGAGCTTGACGGCAAAGTCGCCTGTCGGGTCCAGCACACGGTTGCCAGTGATGCTGGTGGGCGAACCCCAAGTGTGGCCTGTCTCGAAGTCCAGAAACCGATGAGACTTGACGCTGGTGTTATTCACTACGGAAAACGCCATCAGATTTATTATGCCGACATCGGCGATGCGCGAGTGGAGAAAGAGGTTATGCCATGCGTGCCAGTTGCCCATAACGTTGAAAATACCCCGTCCGCAGTCTTCGAATCGCGAATACCATATCCAGATATCCATCGAGTTCCAGTTCACCGTCTGCACCCCGGTTTCACAATTCACGAACCGGCAGCGGAGCACTTCGTTCTCGGCCTGGCCGTTGGTCTTCTCTCCACCAAAGACCAGTCCATTTTCGACATTACGGAATACAAGATCGCTCGTTTCGTTGTACGTGGAAAAAGCCGGCCCATATCGCAGGCCCGTGCCAGCTTGGCCTCTACCCTCGAACGTAAGGCGTGAGATTTTCGAATACCACGCATCCCACTGTAACATAGTGCCGCCCGCCGGCCCGTCCCACCACAAGATGGTACGTTTAGGGTCCTCGCCGATGACGGCCACGCCCTGGCAATCAGTGTGCTCCTTTCGCTTCGTCTGCACAGTGGCCGTAAGCCGATAGGTGCCCGCGGGAATATAGAGGACACACGCCTTTTCATGTTTGATCAACTCATCAAGCGCTTGCTGTAATGCCGTAGTATCATCCGCCTTGCCGTCCCCAACGGCATTGTAATCATGCCGCAGCTCTCGCCAACTCGCGAACGGGCCGACAAATTCCTCCTCGGAGGCCGGCAGCGACAACGGCGTAAAGCACACGATGAAACCTGTGACTATAATTCTCAGTGTAGTCATTATATTATTCTGTTTCATTTAATCCAGCAAAGATGTCTCGTTTGACAGTTCACAAAAACAACATTGCACCAAACAGTATTTGCGCAACATCTATAATACTAACCGATATTCGCCCGTGAGTTGCTGCTTTTTCTTACCATCGCAGCGTTCATTTGCACACTGAAAGACGACAGAAACAGAAGGTTCCGCACAGTTCAACGAGGTCATTTTTGACTCCACCAAGTTGATGCGAATTCTTCAAGTTTGGAATAGTCGTTTTGCCAAGTCGTGTACATTATTCCGCTTATATTCGGGATGTTTTTCATAGCCTGTCTCCACATCTGACTATTGCTTTCAACGTCGCTGTCATAAAACGCGGCGATCATCTGAGGATGTCCATGGTCGGCAAAAAACTGCAATCCCGGCCTTGCTATTGGCCCGCCGCCCCATTTCATTATGATGATATCCTTATCCAATCCTTCCCAGGAATTCTGAAGCGTGTTGTTTACCAGGTAATAGTTTTCACGGGCATTATGATGTGGGTCGAACATATCAGACCAGATATAAACCGGCCTGGCTCGAATGGTATCACGAATAATTCGATAGCATGTTCTGACATTATGAGCGAGTAAATCACCCGAAGAGTTAAACTTTGTAACCTGATCGGGTTCCCATCCGCCGCAACGAATTTCATCGTGTGACATGAAATATCCGTCCGGCTGCAGCGCGGCCTCGGTGTATTCAATCTGCTGTCGGCATAATTCGAAAACTTTGGGATCGCTCATGCTGCAATTGACCTGCCCGCCATAAACCAATGTAGGATGATAACAGGAAAGAAAAACGGTCTCGTTCGGTTTAATTCGTGTATTTTTGGTCAGAACAATCTGAGGGGAATCGTGACGTGTATCATAAGATCCGGGCCATTGCAGCCGACCTAAATGAGGATCATCAATACGCTCAAAATCCAGGCCCTCATTATAAGAAGTGCCGCTTGAACCGATCACCTCAATCGGCAGAGAACTGCGCCGCAGAATATTCAAGGCAGGCACCGTTTCTATCCGCAAATCATCCCACCAGATTTTACCCTTACGACCTCCCCATACCCCCGCATATATTAACACAGTATCACTATCCAGGCTGTTAAAGGTCACACATTGCTCCACCCAGTCGGAACTTAGGCCATTGACCTGGCTGACATAATGGAATCGTCCTCCTTGCTTAACCTGAAGATACTGCCACTGCAATGTTCGACCATCGGCCAGGACCAGTAGTTTTATCTCGCCTCCGGTCAAATCTTCGGTCTTCATCCAGACACGAATTCGATATTGCTGCCAGGGACGAACCTGTACTTGCTGGCAAATGCGGCCATGTCCATGCTGATTGATATCACCGACATTCTCAAATCTGATCGAGACTTTGCCCTGCTTTTTGATTTCATGGTCTATAAAGGAACTCTTTCCGGGGTCGTCTTGAAAACTATAATGCAAGGCAAGGTGGTTTTTATAATCCTCAAAGGAACCGTTGACTATCCGAGCCGTCGGCGTGGGTATGAGTATCTTGCCCGCTGCCTTTAAGGGTGCTTTCTTAATCGGCATGCCCGAGGCCAGGTTGACATCGTGCCACAATAACGAACCGGCATAGCCAAACGGAAATACACAAACCACCAATTCCATCTCCAGCTCTCTGGTAATATCACGCAGTGTTTGTGCGTTTCTCCGCCATCGCTGCGCATCGTCCAGCTGCCACCAGGTAAATGTCTTGTAATCTGTAAAGAGAACCCCATTGTACCCCGCTTTTTGGGCGCGTCGTAACAACTGCTCCAATTTCTGCACATTTTCATCTACGTATAGATTGCTTGATACATAAACCCATCGCCTTGACAAACCGCTGCGAGCCTGCAATGTGCCGGACAGCAGGCATAGAATCAACGCTGAGAATAACCATATCCTTCTTGTTTTAGTCAATACTGCCGAGAAAATCCATGCCTTGCTCACGCTCGCCTCCTTTTAGATTACGATGGCGAAATCCGGGCTTGTTCTGTGTAACTTCATCTCTCTTCTTATACATTATTTATCAAGGTGCGGTCAACAAAGAATTGAAAAATGCATTGGATTTTGATATATACAGTGTTAGCTGATATTACGAAGTGACAAAGACCTTTAAAGTATCGAGAAGATGAATTGAGTGTGTTAACGGCCAATAACTAAAACAACGTGCAGAAATGAAGGAGACAATCAGAATGAAGAACGCAATACGCTCGACCATCGTAGTAAGCTTCATCATTATTGGGATTTCAGCAATCTTGTTTTCAAACGCTCTTGCCCAACGTTCATCCAGGCCGAGGAGAGGCGGAATGAGTGGTTCGGAACTTGAGAGGCCTCCTGTCCCAAAAGACGACAATGAGAAGAAGATTCTGGGTATTCTGGATGATATACGCGCAACTCAAAGCTACAGGAATGTGCCGCCGCAGGACGGGCGATTCCTTCGCATCACGGCACAGGCGATGAATGCAAAAAATGTCGTTGAGATAGGAACATCCACCGGCTACTCCGGCATCTGGTTCGGGATGGCACTTCAAAAAACCGGCGGCAAGCTGACGACATACGAAATCGATGCACAACGTGCCGCTACCGCCCGCGCCAATTTCAAACGAGCGGGTATGGCTGATATCATTACCCTCGTCGAGGGAGATGCTCACGAGGAAGTGAAGAAACTCAAAGACCCAATCGACATTCTCTTCCTCGATGCAGACAAAGAAGGCTACATCGATTATCTCAACAAACTGTTGCCGTTAGTCCGTTCCGGCGGCCTTGTCATTGCTCACAACATCAATACCAGGATGGCTGATCCGAAGTATATGAAAGCAATAACCACAGATTCTAAGCTCGAAACCATCGTTCGAAGTGGAGTCGGTCTGACTCTTAAGAAATGATGATGCGAAATAGATGGATGGCATTTATCGGTGAAGTAACACTTCCCCGGAAAGTTAAGGACGTAATGAAGGCGAACATATGAAACAAATGAAAAAGCAACAATCCGCAAAACCGCACCGCATCGGTCTTATGACGATGAGAAGCAACGCTATGATTCTTGCCCTGATGTTACTGGCCTGTCGAATTCCGCCGGCATGGGGAGCGACGACGGTGATGGTGGAAGATTTCGAGAAGGTTTCTTCGCAGCCCACCGTGTGGGTAGTCAATATCCCTAACGAAAATGCCTCGGTCCGGTTGTCCGGCGATCAACCACACGACGGGCAGCAGTGTCTGAAGCTGCATTACCACTTTATCGGCGCAGGGAGCTTTCAATATCTCGGCATCCCGAACAAGGTCAGGATCCTCGGCCCCGTCCATAACCTGCATTTCTGGCTCAAGGGGGACAACTCGAAGTCTTCCTATGGGCTGCAAGTAGCCGACGCCACGGGCGAGACACACCAGTATCGGTCGCTGTCCACAGGCAAGGGTCAAGGTGGGACCATTGACTTTACGGGCTGGAAAGAAGTCGCTTTCGACCTGGACGCACTCCATGAGACATGGGGAGGTGACAAGAACGGTAAGATCGATTATCCAATCAGTATGATTACACTCACTATCGGTCAGCCCACGGATAATGAGACATTGTTATCCGTCGAGAGCGATTTGTACTTCGATGCCCTCAGTGTTGACTCTGAAAAGAGTGCTGAGGAGACCCTGGGCTGCCGGGTGTCCGTTGTCTCGCCCGACTATTGCTGCGACATACAAGGCGACACCCTTGTCACTCTCGAGGCACCAGGCTTCAAAAGCGTGACCGTGAAATGCTGGAAACAAGCCGGTGTCTTTGGTTCCGATTCCACGGTTGCTACCGTTGTCCTTGATGCGAAAGGCAACGGTTCGTTCGTGTTTGGCGCCGATGCCTACCCACATGGCCCCATTACGGTGAGAATCAGCGGCGAAAATGATACTATCAAAGACAATTGCTATCTGCAACTCTACAACAAGGGCGGCGTTTCCTGGAACGAAGGAATGCCCAAAGATCCCCCTCCGGCGGCGAAAGGCATGTCGCTGGTCTTTGCCGATGACTTTACCGGCCCCCTCTCCATTTCCAGCACAGATCCCAAGGCCACCTACTACGACCACAAGCCGCCGGGCGGCTGGCAGGACTTCAGTACGATTCGATTCACGAGTTTTCATCAACCCAATAATCCCTTCAGCCAGGTCGATTCCTATCTGCGGATCAGGGCGAGTGAGAAGGCCAAAAGTTCGGGCCTGATTTCCTCCATGAAGAACGATGCCAGCGGCATCACGGCCAAAGCGCCCTGCTACTTTGAATGCCGGTTTATCGGCCCCAACGCCACTGGAACGTGGCCGGCCTTCTGGCTTCTGACGGATTACATGACGGATCACGTCAAAGGCATCAAAGTGCCGTGCGATGAGTTGGACATCATTGAAGCTTACGGCGGGGAAGGCCCTCGTCAACCGAACGCTTTCGACACCTACATGGTTTGCCCCCATTGCTGGGAGCAGGGTGACACCGGCAAGGCCATCGAGAAAAAGGCCTTCGACGGGCTGCACAATCCCATTCGCATGCGCAAATTCGGAATCCCCTCCACCTGGTTTGAGGCACTCCATACCTACGGGTGCAAGATTACCGAGACGGACACGATCTACTATTGCGACAACATTGAGGTGGGACGGCACGAGACGCTTCCGCTCTCCAAAAAAAGCCCATTTTTCTTTTTGATCAACCTGGCTACCGGCGGCGGCTGGCCCGTCGATTTGTCCCGGTATGACGGCTTAGCCGACATGTATATCGATTACGTGCGGGTGTATTCGAAGTAAAAGCCTCAATACAATAAGATAAGAGAACCCCAGAGGCTCAGTTGGGAAATGCAAATGTCTGATCTGACCCCGATTTATGTACCAACCCTGATTAGAGAGTTACCCAAGCAGGCTTGGAGGCTAAACAAAAAAGGCCAAGGGTATTTTACTCCTTAGCCTTTCTATAAGTTATCCACCTCGCAAGTAGGGGGGTGGCTTCACTTCAATTCTGCGATTATTTTAGACGGGATTATAGATAACCTCTACATGCCTTGGCTGTTTCTGGGGCTGATTCGGCCACTGCAGCTTGTCAAACAAAAACTCTTTGGCCTGACGTATCATCACAGCCGGCATAGATGGGCTCATTTCAAAAGCACCGATTACGTCATTATCGTATTTGTTCAAACTGTTAAAAAGGTAGTCCCAGTTCTCACGGTCTATCCCGCCCTGCAGGCCGGGCCGCTCGTGGTCGTCCATATGACCGTAATTGTCGGTCAGATGCAAATGCGCGACTCTCTCGGCCAAATCATCCACGTACTGCCGGAAGGGAAATTCCCGGTCAAGATTGGCATATCCGACGTCGAGGCAATACCACAGCGATTCAAATTTCCTGCCGACCTCTTTCAGTGTCTGCAAACTGCCTGTCTCCAGGCACAGTTTGACGTTGTTTTCCTCGGCCAGTTTGAATACCTCTGCGGCAAAATCGCTGTTCTCAAGCTCCGAGCCGTCGCGAATACCCAGACTAAGCAAATCGGTCACAATATTGGCATCAAGCAGCTTTGCACACTCGATTTGCTCATTCCACTGCTCCAAGGTCGGCCCGTCACTACGGGAACGCATCGAGACGAGCATATCCCTGGTAGCCTCCACAAGTCTCGGCCAATTACGCCTTTCGTAACGGCACTCGTTCTGGCCCTTAATATTTGGCCATAGCTCTACCCCGAAACCCAAAGAGTGCAGAAATCGGCATTCCTGCTCAAAGGAAAGATTATGCTCGCGCCACCAGAATAGCATCGTTGAAACAGCATATCTAATTCGCATCATCCGGTCTCCATACATCTGTCAGGTGCATTTACATCCGCCCTATGCTGGCGATAAAGCTTTAGACCAACAGCTATTATCGAGTAAAAACAAATGAAGGTTCAATATTTCTGAAAAATTGCACCCTTTTCTGAGCCGTCAAATTAAGCATCCGACAAAAAAGCCCACCCGTTTCCTGCTTTAGTCCAATAAAAACGTAATATTGTTGGCTATCATAAAAAAGTAATACTTGCTGAAATTTCTATTGCATTATGCCGTTCAGATTGTTAGAATTTGGGATTACAGGTATCTGGAGAACTGTTGTTATGAAAAAAGAAATACATCCTGAATACAATAAGGTCACAGTCCACTGCGGCTGCGGCAACACTTTCGAGACCCGCAGTACCGTCAAGGAAATCCACGCCGAGATATGCTCGATGTGCCATCCATTCTATACCGGCAAACAGAAATATGTCGATACCGCAGGCCGAATAGAGCGTTTCCAGAAGAAATACGGAAAAGATTACATCAAGGCCGCTCACAAAAAACCGGAAAATAAGAGCGGCGAAAAATCACCAAAAGACAAACAGTAGCTGTCCTTCTTGAGATAACAGCGTTTAGCATCCATTATTTGGATATCCGTCTATAATAGCTAATCGCTTTTTTTCTTTTAGAGGACTGTATATATGGCTGAAAAAAAGGATAATCTGCTGGTAAAACTCGATGAAATCGAGGCTCGCTACAGCTATATCCAAAAGCAGATTGCCGACCCGGAAATCGCCTGCGACTCGGCCAGGCAGATACCACTGTCCAAAGAGCAGGGCAAACTCAAAACGATAGTGTCACAATATCGCGAGTACAACAAAACAGTCGCAGGCATCGAAGATGCAGAGCAGATACTCAAGGACAGCGCCGCCGACGAAGATTTCAGGGACCTGGCACAAGAAGAGATTCAACAGCTCGAAGCCAAAAAGAACACCCTGCTTGAAGAGATTGCAAACAGCCTCGTAATGGCCGACGAGATAAGTGCCAATTCAGTCATAATGGAAATACGAGCAGGTACCGGCGGCGAAGAGGCGGCCTTGTTTGCGCGCGACCTATACAATATGTATACAAGATATGCCGAGTCCCGTAAATGGAAGATTGAACAATTAAGCTTCAGCCAAACAGAAAAGAACGGCTTCCGGGAAGTTATATTCAGCTTAAAAGGGACCGGTGTATGGTCCGAGCTTGGCTACGAAGGCGGCGGACACCGCGTACAACGCGTGCCTCAGACTGAATCACAAGGAAGAATTCACACATCCGCTGCAACCGTTGCTATACTGCCTGAGCCGGAAGAGGTGGACATCCAGATAAATCCCGATGACGTAGTCGAACACGTCAGCAGAGCCAGCGGACCAGGTGGACAAAACGTCAACAAAGTCAGCAGTGCCGTTAAACTTGAGCATATCCCAACGGGAATTACTGTTAATATGCAGGACGAGCAAAGCCAGCACAAAAATCGCGCCAAGGCCTGGCGAATCTTAAAAAGCAGAATTTACGAAGAAGAAGAAAAGAAAAAAAGGGCCGAGCGTGATTCGCAGCGAAAAACGATGATCGGTTCAGGTGATAGGTCCGACAAAATCAGGACGTATAATTTCCCGCAGAATCGGGTAACAGACCATAGAATCAACTTGTCACTTTACAGCCTTGATAAGATAATGAACGGCGATATGGACGAGCTTATAACGGCATTAAAGGATTACGATAAACAACAAAGGCTCAAAAATATTTGAGCCTTGAGTCTTGCGTCTGGAGTCTTGCGTCTTGCGTCTGGAGTCTTGCCTGATGATAGTCGTTGTTACCGGAATGGTCGGCATTGATAAGAAAAGCTACCTTGAAAAGGTCTGTCAATTCGCGGCCGAGAAACAAAAGAAAGTGCTATTATGCAATGTCGGCGATATGATGTACGCCGAAGCGCCTGATATCCCGCCCGGTAAAATCCTCGACATTCCAATGAAAAGGTTAAGCTCACTTCGCCGCAGCGTATTCAAAGACTTCATCGCAAAAGCCCAAAAAGCCCCGAATCTAATCGTCAACACGCACGCCACCTTTCGCTGGCGGCACGGCTTGTTCCCAGCGGTGGACTTCGACCAGATGCGTCAGCTCGGCGCCGATATGTATATCTGCCTGATTGATGGAGTCGCAGCCCTGCATACCCGCCTCGTCGACGAACACTCTACAGAACATAGTCTCAAGGACCTGATTGTCTGGCGGGAAGAAGAAATCATCAGCACGGAAATGCTGTGCAAAGGCATTGATGAAAAAATCCCTTTTTATTGTCTGGCCCGTGGTGCCGAAGAGCAAACTACCAAAACATTCTATAAACTTGTTTTCGAGCGCTTAACCAAAAAAGCCTACCTGAGTTTCCCAATGACCCACGTCGGCGATATGGAAAACGTTAAAAAAGAAATTGCCGAATTCCGACAGTCGATGAAACAATTCTTCGTATGCTTTGACCCCGCCGACCTGGAAGAATCATATCTGCCGCAGTGCGCCAGGCAGGCAAGCCAAAAGGGACTGAATTTTGTCGAGGTTAAAATACTGGGAAAGGCAATTCAACTGGATTTGGCCGATGTGCAGCAAATCGAGCGGGATATAAACAGCCAGACATACGCCAGGGACTTTATGCTGATCGACCAGTCTGATATGATAATCAGCTTTATTCCAACTCTACATGATGGCCGGGCCGCTATATCCAGCGGCGTTGAAAGGGAACTCCAACACGCCCACGAATCAGCCAAGGAGGTATACGTCATCTGGACTGCAAAACAGAGTCCTTCGGTATTTGTCACGCAAACCGCAACAAAAGTCTTCAATAATCTGTCAAATGCAGTAGAATTCTTCCAAAAGAAAGGATATATAAAAGAGTGAGAACTTGTGATTAAGTCTTGCATAAATGAAATATTTTGGTTATTTTAAGTTGTCTATTATTGCCAAAAAAATGAGGAGTTTGTTATGAGACAGTTTAAAATCGTTGTAGAAAAGCATACCGATGGTTACGTAGCGTATCCATTGGGCCTTAAGGGAGTCGTAGTTGGGCAGGGAAATACATACGAAGAGGCACTTTCTGATATAAAATCAGCAATCCGTTTTCATATCGAGACCTTCGGGAAAGAAGTGCTGGATGTAGAACCAAGAATAATCGAGGCCTTCGTTGCTGAAACCGGAGTGGAAGTCTGATGGCGAAGTTCCCTGTCGATGCACCCAGGCGAAAGGTAGTAAAGGCGTTGGAAATTTTGGGCTTTCAACTCTTAAGGGAGAAAGAGCACATCTCAATGGTACGTGAAAATCCCGATGGAAGTAAGATTCCCTTAACTATGCCAAATCACCCTAAAATAAAAGCCTCCACTTTAAGGACAATTTGCAGCCAATCCGGAATTACAAGAGATGAGTTTCTGGAGGCTTATAAGAAGGCATAGACTCAGCAACGACAGATAACATGGCGTAAAAGACTTCGCGGCCTTCGGGCACTGTTCCACCTACTGGCATGCAACCTCGTTCAGTATTTGTTACACAGACAAAAAAAATCTTTGACAATCTGCCAAATGCAGTAGAATTCTTCAAAAAGAAAGGATATATCAAAATTGACTATCACGGATGAAAAGGTATTAGCCGGCTGTATCGACCATACGCTGCTCGATGCCACCGCAACCAGCGAGCAAATCAGGCAGCTATGCGAAGAGGCAAAAACATACGGTTTTCACGCAGTATCAGTCAATCCCCGATGGGTGGCTTTGGCAGCCGACCAATTACACAACTCAAATGTCGCTGTCGGCGGTGTGGTGAGTTTGCCGCTCGGCGCCGATTTGACCAAAATCAA
The DNA here is from genome assembly GCA_964451425.1 of uncultured Pirellulales bacterium. Classification (GTDB taxonomy): domain Bacteria; phylum Planctomycetota; class Phycisphaerae; order Sedimentisphaerales; family Anaerobacaceae; genus CS2-K091. The sequence continues at coordinate 74,008 of CAYVIT010000001.1, read as the reverse complement.
GGTCGCTCAGGCCAGAGAAACCATCTTCGCCGGCGCCGACGAGATTGATATGGTCGCCGACTTAGCGGCAATAATCGAGGGTGATTCAAAATATTTACACGGTCAACTGCAGGCTGTATTAAAAGTCTGTCGAACAATGAGGCCGCCCGTTCTGCTGAAGGTAATCATCGAATCGTCCGCTCTGAATCAGGAACAGAAAATATTTGCCTGCCAAATTGCAGACAAATGCGGAGTGGATTTCGTAAAAACAAGCACGGGAATGAACCCGGCCGGCGGAGCGACCGCCGAAGATATAAAATTAATGAAAGAAAACGCTCCACACTGTAAAATAAAGGCAGCCGGCGGAATTAGAACCGCAAAGCAGGCAATTGAAATGTTAGAGGCGGGAGCCGATAGAATCGGTACTTCGTCGAGCGTGCAAATTATAAATGAGTTCAAAAAACTATAATAATATCGGTGAAGAATTTATCAGTGAGCCAATTAAGCCGGTCGCAGGTACGTTTGAGCCGGATGCAATGACCAGAGGTGAGCCGGGACTGCCGGGACGATTTATCTGGAGAGATAAAGAGTATGCAGTTGCTGATGTGCTCGAGGTCTGGAAGGAATTGGGGTCCTGTAAAAGCGGAGGCCCTGAGAGGTATTTACGTAAACACTGGTTTAGAATAAGAACCGGTAACGGGATGATAATGACAATATATTTCGAGCGGCAGCCAAGGGCAAAAAGCCAGAACAAAACCAGATGGTGGTTATATACAGTCATCGGAAAGGAAGAAAATGAGTAAGAAGATAGCTGTTTGTGTTTTGCTGTCTGTAATAACCTGACCGCATATCGGTGCAAATACAACCCTATATGTCCAAAATACAAGATGCTAAAAGAGAACACTCCACCGCAACCGCAAGGTCTAACAGGACCGTAGCATTAAAAACTGACGCGGCGGCGGATAAGGGTATTATTTGCAGACTCCACTATAGAAAAATTTATGCGTCGATAAACCTTTCGGCCCTAAGCGAAACATTCGCCGCGCTGAAACATCCATCAATTCTCGGCGCTAATCAAGCTAAGAAAGATGCGGACAGGTTCAGCTACTGGGCCGCCTGTCCGAAAGAGGTATTTGAATTCCGGGCAGGACAAAAAGAGCCTTTAGCAAAACTGCAAAAAGTTCTGGAAAAATACAAACTTGAAAAAGACCCAAGACTCAAGACTCAAGACACAAAAGGCGATTTTCCGAAGGGGATTTTTCGCGGGGGATGGATAGGTTATTTCGGCTACGAACTCGGACGATATATCGAGAAGCTGCCGGAAACAACCATCGATGACCTGCAAATGCCGCTGATTCGACTCTGCTTCTATGACCGCTTTATCGCATACGACCATCTTGAAGAGACTTTTTGGCTAATTGCCTTACAGTTGCCGGAAGATTCTGAAAACCCGCAAGTAAAAATAGAAGCACTGGAAAAATTGCTAACAGAATCCAAAAAGCTGCACATTCCATCACCTTCGCCTGCTGACATCGAAAACATAGATTTCTCACAAATACGATGCAATATGAGCAAGGAGTATTACCTCGACGAATTCGAGAAGATAAAACGTTACATCTATGACGGCGATGTCTACCAGATAAACTTTTCACAGCGATTCGAGTGCGACTACAACGCCAACCCGATAGCGCTTTTGCACTGGCAAAACCATTACAATCCCAGCCCATACGCCGCCTATATCGACGCCGGAAGTTTCCAAATAGTAAGCGCCTCGCCTGAGATGTTTGTAAAAATCGCAGATGGCATTATCAGCACCAAGCCCATTAAAGGCACACGCCCGCGAGTCAGTGAAACCGGACAGGGTAGGCAAATCAATACGAAGAATATCGATGAGCTGCTGTCCAGCGAAAAAGAAAAGGCCGAGCTCAATATGATAGTCGACCTGGAACGCAACGACGTTGCCCGAATCTGCGAACCCGGAACCAGAAACGTCGTCCAACCCAGGACCATCGAAGCTTATCCGACGGTCTTTCACGCTGTGGCAACAGTAGCAGGACAATTACGAAAAGAAATTACATTCTGCGATATTCTAAAGGCGATGTTCCCCGGCGGCTCGATTACCGGCGCACCAAAAATCCGCTCAATGGAGATTATCGACGAGACCGAGCCGACAGCCAGAGGCGTCTACACCGGCAACATCGGCTATATCAGCCTTGACGGCAGCGTCTCCCTGAACATCGCCATACGAACAATTATTATCAAGGGACAAACGGCCTTTGCCCAAACCGGCGGCGGTATCGTCGCTGACTCAGACCCCGAAGCCGAATGGGACGAAACTATCACAAAAGCAAGAGCACTTTTGGCAGGAATACAAAGCGTGAGGCAACAAAATAAAAGGTGAGAACGGACAAAACTTAAAAGAGTTTCGAACAGGTGAGGAGATTTGGATTATGAACTGCAAATATATTGGTCTCACACTCAATGTGGTAGCACTTTTCTTCCTGCTTTCCGCAACAGGAGGCATTATCTGGAGGGATAGTTTGTCGATTGGGTTGTTTCTTCTTATGTGCATCACGAGTTGTCTTTTAATATTCATAGACAAAAAAGATAAGAAGGCGAAAAGTGCGCGAAAATAAACAGCGAAAGAGGCTACCAGGGATCGTATAGTGAAGGAAAGGGTTTTTCTAAACGACAAGTTAGTTGATATCGACAAGGCCTGTATATCGGTTAGCGATAGCGGATTGTTGTACGGGACCGGTCTTTTCGAGACGATGCGAAGTTATAACGGCGTGGTCTTCTCGCTCAAAGACCACCTGGATAGGCTTTTTTTCAGCGCCAATGCCCTATCAATAAAGCCGCCCCACAGGAAGTTTATAACCGAAGCCATCTATCAAGTCCTTAAGGAAAATAAATTAACGGATGCCCGCATGCGCCTGACACTAACCGGCGGACCGATGGCCGAATCAGAGCAAGAACGTCAACCAACCATTCTTATCACCGCTACGAAATTAGTACCATATCCTGCCGAGTATTATACAAAAGGCGTCCTGGTCGTTCTGTGCCCATTCAGGCAAAATCCCACTGAGCCTACTTGCGGGCACAAAACGACAAGCTATTTCTCGCGTATGATTGCGCTAAAATGGGCACACCAGAGGAGGGCCGCCGAGGCGTTGTGGTTTACCGTAGATAACCGCCTTGCTGAGGGCTGCATAAGCAATGTGTTCCTGGTCAAAGATTCCGTGCTCTACACGCCGCCGATTGAAACGCCGGTGCTTGCAGGCGTAGCGAGAAAGACGGTCTGCCAGATCGCCATTAACAATTCCATCGAACTGGTCGAAAAAAACCTCTATATAGACGATTGTTTATCCGCCGACGAGGTCTTTCTGACAAATGTTATTATGCAGATTATGCCGATAAGCAGTATAGAAAAGCACACGGTAGGTAAAGGTGAACCCAGCCCGACGACAAAAAAGTTGCAAAAAGGCTACGAAGAAATCATTAAAAGCGAATGCAGGAAAACCAAATGAAAGTAAAAGACATCGCCGCAGCGATTGAAAAAAAAGTACCCCTAAAACTGGCACAGGACTGGGACAATGTAGGATTATTAATCGGTAATCCACAGGCCAACGTGAAAAACATCCTGCTGACAATCGACATTACACAAGACGTTGTCACCGAGGCAAAAAGATTAAAAACCGACCTGATAATAAGTTATCACCCCATCATCTGGGACGGTCTGAAAAATATCACCACCGACGGCCCCGCGGGCACTGTCTATAATTTGATAAAAGCGGGAATTTCAGTCTTTTCGATACATACCGCCCTGGATGCCGCCATAGGCGGCGTAAACGACGGCCTCGCCGAGATGATTGGCATTCAGGACGCCAAGCCAATCGGCGATTACGTCGATAATCCCGTCGGCGACAATTACAAAGTTGTTGTCTTTGTCCCTATCGAAGCCGCAGCCAAAGTTTCAAACGCCGTCTTCGCCGCCGGTGCCGGAGCAATAGGTAACTACAGAAATTGCGGCTTCGGCTCTGAGGGGACAGGCACCTTTTTGCCTTTGAAAGGTGCAAAGCCGGCTGTCGGCAAAAAGGGAAAGCTGGAAAAAGTGCCGGAGATAAGATTTGAAACGATAGTGCCCGCTGAAAAACTGGATAGTGTAATAGCAGCAATGAAAAAGGCACATCCTTACGAAACACCCGCCTTCGATGTCTTTAAACTCTACAATACACAGAGCAAATTCGGCCTGGGCAGAATCGGCAAAGTAGTCCCGCCGGTGCGAATAACACAGATTATCAACAGAATCAAGAAATATACCGGCGCCCAGGCGGCCGGCATAGTCGGAGACGAAAAACGATTAGTAAAAACCGCTGCGGTCTGCGCCGGCTCGTGCAGTAAAATAATCAATTCCGTCATCGCCGCAAAAGCCGATTGCTATATCACCGGCGAGCTGAAACATCACCACGCCCTTGCCGCACAAGAGGCAGGCCTGACCTGCATCTGTTTGAGCCATACCGTCTCCGAACGGTTCATATTAAAGAAATTCGCCAAACAGTTGCAAAAACAGATAAATCAGGTAACATTGAGGATAAGTAAAAAGGACTGCGACCCGTTCAAATGGAAGAAACTATGACAAAAGAAGAAAAGACGAATATCGAATATCGAATGCCCAATGACGAATGTCGAACACCAGATGAAGAACAAGCTGATTTATCAAAGGACGACCTGGATTCCCGCTTTCGCGGGAATGACAAGGAGAGTGTCTGGAATGACGAAAATAAGCCTGCGGTCGAGTCGGTTGTCGAGGCAGTCTTGTTTGCCAGCGATGAGCCCCTCACCCCAAATCGGCTGGCTGACATCGTCGAAGCATCAGTAAAGCACATCCGACAGCATATCCACAATCTCAATGACAAATACAAGGCCAACAACAACGCCTTTAGAATAGAGGAAGTCGCAGGAGGCTACCAGTTACTTACTTTAAGCTGCTACAATCCCTGGCTGAAAAAACTGCTTCGCGCCCGCAGCGACAGCAAATTAAGCCCCGCCTCCCTGGAGACGCTGGCGATAATCGCCTACAAACAGCCGGTCATCCGCGCCGATATCGAGGCCATCAGGGGCGTAGCGGTCGGCGAGATAGTGCGCTCTCTTATGTACAAAGGACTGGTCAAGATAGTCGGCCGGGCCGAGGTCTTAGGAAGGCCCATGCTCTACGGCACAACAAAAAAGTTCCTCGAAGTCTTCGGCCTAAACACACTTAAAGACCTGCCTAAAATCGAAGAATTAAAAAACCCCCCTGCCTGACAGGGCCTCTTGCTGATTATTGATTCAGCCGTTGTAAAAAGTATTATGCGATGGGCACTAAGTATCGAAATCAAGAATCTCGCTCTGCCGGGCAGGACAATCAAAATTGGGTAATCACGCGCCGGGTTTTTCTAAAGGCATCTGCCGCGACACTGGCCGGTCTGGCCGTCGCGCCCCTTTCCTGTACTCTGCAAATCCCACCCGGCCGCAGGCGAGGCACCGCGCGATTCGGCATAGTGACCGACAGCCACTACGCCGACTCCGATACTGTCGGCTCACGATACTATAGACACTCGCTCGACAAATTGACCGAATGTGTCGAACTTATGAACGCCCAAAAAGTCGATTTTCTCGTTGAACTCGGCGACTTCAAGGACCAGAACAATCCCCCAGTCGAACAAAGTACTATCACGTACCTGCGGGCCGTTGAGAAAGTATTCCAAAAGTTTAACGGCCCAACCTACCACGTCCTCGGCAACCACGACATGGACAGTATCTCAAAAGAACAGTTTCTAACTAATGTGGAAAACACCGGCATAGACCCGTCGAAAAGCTATTATTCGTTCGATTTCAACGGGGTGCACTTTGTCGTTCTCGATGCCAACTACAGGGCCGACGGCACCGACTACAACCACGGCAACTTCGACTGGACAGATACGAACATCCCGCCCGCGGAGTTAAACTGGCTCAGGCAGGACCTCGCCGCCGCACGTCGACCTGCTATTGTCTTCATTCACCAACTACTCGATGGCACCGGCCCTGTGTATGTCAACAATGCCGCCGACATCCGGCAGATTCTCGAGCAATCGGGCAAAATATTAGCCGTCTTCCAGGGCCATCATCACGAGGGAAGTTACAGTTATATCGAGGGGATTCACTACTATACATTGAAGGCAATGGTGGAAGGTCCCGGCGAAGAAAACAATTCGTACGCTATTGTCGAAATCCTACCTGACCGCAGTATCACCGTCACCGGCTACCGCAAAGCCGTCAGTAAACAGCTTGTTCCCGCCATTGTACCCACCAGCAGCTAATCCCAGGGCAGCTCCTTTGCATCACCGCTGACGGCATGTGCGGGCCTGGGGTTCTGCGAGTTGAAAACGTAAAGGTCCTCTTCCTTTTCGATAACAACGAAGCTCTCATCAATCGAGCCATCCGATTTGGTCACCTTATCGAGCGAAAGCCCAAGATGCCTGGCAAGAAACCTATAGGCACCGAGCCGCTTTGAAAACCCATAATCGTGCCCTTCTTCGGGAAGATGTACATTCTCTATATTGTCCTCCGCCCCGAAAAGTTTATAAACATTGCGAATATAAGGAAACTCGACGTCCGGTGTATTTTTCGTCCAGTCCTTGCCGTCGGAGATAAGAAGCTGCGGACGAGGAGCAGCAAGAGCAGCGATATCCGTATTATTGGTTTCGTGGTCCGCACTTTTGTGGATTGGCATTCCGCTTTCGCAGTTACATCCGCCGAAGAAGTGGGCAGAGACCATTACAGTGGGAACGGAAACGGCAATACGGTCATCCACAGCAGTTAAAAGAAACGTCTGTGTCCCCCCACCTGAGGCGCCGGTCACAGCAATGCGCTTCGAGTCGACGTCTTTTAGCGAGACAAGAAAATCCACAGCCCGGATGCTGTTCCAAGTCTGCAATTTTAGCACCTTCGGTCGATCGTGCTTCCATCCGGCATTTTTCCAATCGCCCCATCCAACCATATCGTAGGCAAAAACGACGGCACCCATCCGCGCTAATGTGGCACACCGCTTTTGCATATCGGGCCGAAAACGCCCGTAATCCTCGCTGCTTCCCCAGTGCCCATGGGGACACAGAATACCTGCAAAAGGCCCCTTACCTTTGAGCGGACGATACAAACTGCCCGTGACAAAGACGCCGGGCAGGCTCTCAAAGGCAACGTTTTCAACAGTGTAGCCATCGTATTTGCGTTTGCTGTGAATAATTGGATTCAGCGCACACTTCTTTGGCATCGGCAAAAGCTCAACTCCACGAAGGATGCCCTCGCGAATACCTTTCGCCCGCTCTTTCCACTCGGCAAGGGTGGAATAACTCTTCGCAAACCTGGCAAGCTGCGCCTTGGCCTGCTCTTCGCTTTGGAAATTACCCTGGCAAAGTTGAGGTTCGCCCCACTTTGCTAAAGGATTTATTCCCACCGTCTCAACAATTTTGCCATCTTCCCAAACCGGTGACAGCAGAATCGCAAGCCGGACATTGCCTTTGGCTTCCGGCAGCCGAACTATAAGCCGGTTGACACCTTTGTTGGTCTTTTGGGGCGGCTTTTGCTCGGCGGACTCTACTGTAAATTCCGCACCGGCAGGAGAAAGCACTCGCACAATCAGTTTCCTTCCCTTTAGACTGAGTTCGGCCGTTGTTGGCTTGTCCTGCGCAATATCTGCGTCCGTGGTCATCCCCCAGACCACCTCGCACGGCTTTTCAATCTCGAACTCGTCCTGGACGAGCACTGCCCGCCGGTTTTCCAACATCGCAACACCGCGTGTCGCTTTCTTCGCAAAGTCTTTATAAGCCTGCGTCAAATCGACAAGAACAAAACCTGACGATTTTCCCGACTCGAATTTTACAAACTTCGATTCCGCCAAAGCATCCTGATCCCGGCCGCCCAAAAGAGGGATGTTATGACTAAGTGAATTCAAGCGATAATAGGACCATCTTTTGCCGCCTTTTTTTTTGTCCCAGTAGCCGGGCATATTGTAGTTGTCCGAGCCAAGGTCACGTGCCCACCGTACTCCAAGGGCATCCAGCTCGAAATTACCAAGGTCCAGATGGCCGTGATTGACCTGGTTGTACCCGGCCTTGACACCAACAAATAACGCATCCGGAACATCCCATGAACTGCGGAACACCGCCACCTCGACGGGTCCGCGGAAATAACGGTCGAGGTCTCTGGTTGCAGGCTCTTTCTCTGGAGGCCGAACATACCATACTATGTGCTGCGGACTGGCCCTGTTTTTGGCAATCATCTCATGCTCGGCCTCGGCATAAAACGAATTGTCGTAGGCCCGAGCCAACCAGAAAAGACAGGGCATAGGCCGTCTTGAGCTTCTTTCTCCACAGTCAGCGATGTTTAAGTATAGCCCTGTCGGACCGGTCGTATAGATAGGAAAGTTTCCCGATTCAGCAAGGCCCTTGATGTGCAAAAGACCGAAGTCCTTTCCCAACGCCGTCTCGAGCGCCGTCAATCCGTAAGCCGTGTAATGCGTGGCGTAGCTCCAGTAACCCGGCCCTTCCCCCCACGCACCATCGGGGCCGTAAGTTTTCAGCGCACGCGGAAGCGACCGGACGGCACCGCTCACAATCTGCTCAGCGTATTGGGGGTCGCTTTCCGCAATCGCAAGGGCACCGGCCACCAGCCCGCTGTTACAGACCTGGTTCCAGTTAAATTCCGTTCTTGTCCACCCCGCCCCCCTGCCTTTGTATGCCGCAACACCTGGCTCCATCCCGTTTTTGATAAGGCCCGACTTAATCTGGTCACGAGTCTTCTTGTCCATATAGTGATAGAGCCAATCATAACCCACTCCAACCGCGTGGGACATTTCAGCCGTATCGAGAAAATGGGAGGGGTTCCAGTCCTTGAATGCACAGACAGCCTGCAGGTTCTCCACCGCCTTTTTGGCATATTTCTCTTCGCCCGTCCACCTATAAGCCAAGCCCAGGTGGTAAATCCGGTGAAGGCACGCCCTGCTGACAGAAAGAAGCCTCGGCCCAATCTTCTTATAGGTAATCACCGGCCTATCAAGATAAACATCGGCCTGCCTCAAAACATCCCGCAAACACTTCTGTAGAACTTTATCTTTTGCATACTGTTTTTTCAGGCTTTCCAGGTCTTTGTCCTTCAGCATCAATCGAGGATGTCCCTTATCGAGCGTCTTAAGAACTACGGAAGGCTCTACGATGAATTCCTTATCGGCTGCCAAAGCGGGATAGAAGCAGATAAGAACGGCCGCTAACATAACAAATCTACATATATTGATCATAATCAACCTCCCTTTCCGGGTGATATTTTAGTGCTATCGCAAATCCTCACGAAGCCAGTGCTCACCTGCCTTTCGTAACGCCGGCCAAACACCAGGCAGTTTATTTCCACCAGTGGCCCAACCTCATCCTTCGAAACCGACACTGAGACTGACAGATGTTATAGAAAATTTGCAGCCTGAAAGTCAAGAAAAATCTTTTGCTCCAGTCACCTAAATCTAATATGATGACGCTCAATATAAAGGGATACGATAATGGAAAAGTTTATATACAAGACAAAACAGGAAATGGGAAATGCAGCAGCGGCACAGGCAGCAGATGCCATCAAGCAGGCAATAGAAGAAAAAGGCGAGGCGAATATCATTCTTGCAACGGGGACAAGCCAGTTCGAAACAATCAAAAGTCTGACGAGCAGCGGAATCGACTTTTCGAAAGTAACAATGTTTCACCTCGATGAATACATAGACCTGCCTGCAGACCATCCAGCAAGTTTCAGAAAGTATCTGAAAGAACGGTTTGTCGATAAGGTCCCGGCCTTGAAGGCGGTACATTTTGTCGAGGGTGATGCGGAGAATCCTCAGCAGGAATGTCAAAGATTAGGAGACATTATCGCAAAGAATCCTATCGACGTCGCCCTGATTGGAATCGGCGAAAACGGGCATCTGGCGTTTAACGACCCGCCGGCTGACTTCGAAACAGAACAGCCGTATATAATCGTCGAACTGGATGAAAAATGCAGGGCCCAGCAGATGGGGGAAGGTTGGTTCAAGACCTTGGAACAAGTACCCCGGCGTGCCATATCGATGAGCATCCGACAGATTATTAAAAGCGCCTGTCTAATCGTCTCGGTGCCGGAGAAACGAAAAGCCGAAGCCGTCAAGAATGCACTGGAAGGAAAAGTGACAAACATCTGCCCCGCCTCCATACTCCAGACACACAAAAGCTGCAAAATATTTTTGGATTCCGATGCCGCCTCACAGCTATCGTAAAAATTCAGGGACAGCCATAAAAGACGTTAGCAGTCCCGAATTTTATTACACATCCATCGTGCACAAACCCCCAACCGGCGTCACGATCTCTGCCTTAACTTGTAGTTTCCGGGGATAATAGTATTGTTCTGCAAGGTTATCGATGACCTGCCGGGCACACCCGTCTTTAACCACTACCACAATGCTTCCGCCCATCCCCGCCCCGACTAATCCTGCTCCAATAACACCCGGCGTCCCCAACGCAATATCAACCAGCATATCCAGCTCGGGCAGGCTGACATTATAGCCGCCGCCCTGCCTCCACAGCCGGGCCCGGCTAACACGCTTTGGATTACCCGATTCCAGGTCGCTTATCAAAGCGTCAATCCTTTCATCCGGATAACTTTTGTCTATCGGCACGCGCTTGCAGTCAACAAGTTTTGTCACACGGTCACCATCGTGCGATATGCTAATCAACTCACCGAAAGTCTTAACATCTGCCTTTCGCAAACAGTCCGGTACCATCTCAGCGCGAATACACTCGGCTATTCCATAGAGGCATACCTGTCGGATTTGATAGCCCTGTGCGGGTTCGTTGTGACTTCTGAACACGCGATGAATCTTTTCTTCACTCTCAGGAAGGAGTTCCAAAATCTCCGCCCGCTTTATATTTTCGGGAAGTGATTTTACTATTCGATAAATTTGGGCCTCATCGACGCCAAGATTTTCCTGATTGACATCGCGAAGTCTTTCGAGCTTGTCGGCATACTCCGGGAAACTTTTTCGGAGCATCATTAAACCGAATATATACGCAGCGACCCGGCTGTTAAACACATCGCGGGCGCCTGCCTGCTTCCTGGCTTCGATAAGGCTGTTAACCAGCAATACACAAAAACCTTCCGGCAGCGCGGTGCGGTCGACCGTCGCCGGAAAGGCCGTAATATGGAGGATTTTATTCGGCCTGCCGTATATAATCGCTGCGTGGTCGCTGCATCCGCCGCGTGTACCAACATACCATTCGGCAAAACCCCAATGCTCAACCATATCTGCAGGTTCAATCTGAAGGTTGTTAAGCCTTATCACCGCTTCCACCGCCGCCATTACCAATGCCGATGATGAGGCAAGACCCGCAGCCCGGGGGACGTCGCCATAAAACATCATATTCATACCCCTAATCGCATGCGTAAAGCTGCCATCATCTCTCGTATTCAGATTCTGTAGGTACAGCACCGCGGCGCGGATATAACTCGACCAGGTGACCGATGGATCGCCCTTGCGTTTTTCAAACTCAGTGTAACACCACGAGTCCCAGTCCTGGATTTTTCCTCCCGTTGGCAGACACTCCCTGATGCAAAATTGTTCATCAGCAAACTCGCCGGACTCGACATCTTTAGCCAGCACAACATCATCGTCACGCGGCTCGACCACCAGCCACATATCCTTGATACAAATCGGATTGACCGACCCGCCCCGGTGGTCAACGTGAGTGCCTACCAAGTTAACTCGGCCGGTTGAACGAACTATCAAAACACTGCCGTCCTTGCCATAAGCCCTGCCGAATGCCTCAAGCGTCTGCAAACACATATCGGCCGCCCGGCTTTTCATACCCCCATTGTTACCGTAGATTTGGCCCAACTTTTTGTGAAATGCGCTGTTTGTGTCTTTAATCAGCTTAATCAAACTGCTAACCGGCCGAAGACCGGAATATTTAACTGCCATAAAACTTCCTCTAAGTTGTCACTTCGTTGTTAAATAACCGAAAATAATCCCTGCTATGTCGCGATGTAGACTATCCTGCCATCAACTATCGTCGACTCAACCGCCACGTTATAACTACCCGGTGAGCCGGTGATATCAAGCACACACAAGTCCGCCTTTGCCCCTTCGGCAATGGAGCCATAGCCTTCCTTATCCAGACCAGTCAGTAGGCAGGGATTTGTTGACAGTATCTTTGCAACCGTTACAACGGCTTGCTCGAATTCCAACGCATCATGCAGCCGGTTCCAGATACCCTGCATATCCATAGTAAGCCAATTAAGCAAGTTCGAAAATCCACGGTCCATTGTCAGATTGCTGCTAAAGAGGGTATTGGATTTGCCCACCACCTGAAAATATTTGCCGTCCTCACTGACTGCGCCGCGGATACCGCCACTTATAAACTGCTTGACCCCGGAACCCGCAATATACAAACAATCTGTTATTCCAATAATCTTGTCCACACCTTTGCGTTTCAAAATGTCTCTTATATAGGCGGGATTGATATGATAGCCATCAAGAATTTGCTCAGCATAAAGTTCATCGGATTTCAGCACCGCTTCAATCGCACCACCGCCGTTGAACGGCTTGTAGGAACCGCCCGTCGGCCCATTCGTTAGGTGAATGAAATACTTCAGCCCCGCTTTGGTAGCTTCCATAATCTGCTCACACGTTGCATTACTGTGTCCCGCTCCCACCACAATACCTTTGCCTGTCAGATATTCGGTCAATTCATAGCTGGGTCTGCCAAAATCAGGTGCCACATTTGCCAGCTTGATAGTCCCCTTGTCTTCGATTTCATCGAAAGAACCGGTGACAAATTGAAGCACATAATCAGGATTCTGAGCACCGGCCATCTGAGGATTAAGAAAGCTGCCTTCTAACAAGCCCCCTATAATCCTGGCGCCCGGCTGTTCGTTTCTGTTACTAAGATAACGATGTAACTGAGCATAACAATGCCTGAGGTTCTCAATTGGGCTGGCCCAGGTCCCAACATAAAAGCCGGTAACACCGAACTTAACGAGCGTATTGCTCAACATCTCAAATCCGTGGTCGTAAGCGGCAGGACTATTGTCAAAGGTCTCGGATTTTACATCATAAAGACCGCTGGTGAATTCAAAGAGGTTGTAGCCGTGGAAATGTATATCAACAAAGCCCGGCACGACATATTTGCCCGTTATATCCACAACCTCGTCACAGTGTTCTTTGTCGCCGGCCAGTGAAATCCTACCATCGCGAAGGACAATATCGGTGCGCTCAACACCCTGGCCTGTTACCACAAAGCCGCCTTTTAGCTGAATTGATTTCATATCGATAAGAATCATACCTGAACTACCTACAGATGCCAAGCCCTAAGATATGCATTACACTTCACCGCCCGTCCGCTATACAAGATATGATTCATCCCGTTAGAGATTTGCCCTTTCTATATCATATTTTTCCTCGTCATAGAATTTATAGAGGGGTGCACGAAATACGAAATAATTGCCTTTTCACTTTACAAAAGCTCTCCACCCTGTTAAAATCCGCTGGCTGAGTTGCGAAACGGCTCAATAGAGACCAAAAATGGCCGGCAAAATTATTATTAATACTGAACGATGCAAAGGCTGTGGCCTGTGTATAGCCGTATGCCCCAAGGGCAGCATCGTTATATCCAAAAAATCCAACAAAAGCGGCTATTTCCCTGCCCAGGCAACAAACGCCGAGTGTACTGGGTGTACCTTGTGTGCCATTATCTGTCCCGAGGTCGTTATTGAGGTCTTTCGTGAGGAGGATGTCACGGCTGACAAGCCGGACAAGAAAAGCAGGCAGGCTCTAACCAAGGATAAAACGTAAGCCCCGTTAGTTGCTTGCCATCTAACGGGTTAAACAAAGTAGCTTTAGTGTCTGAAATTCCGAACCTGCCGATTCACCCGGCAGACTTTAAAAGATGAAGAAAGATGGATGAAAAAATAAAACGCTTGATAAATCAAATAAAAGCACATCTGGTCAAGGTGTATGGAGAAGGAATCAAAAAGGTCATATTATATGGTTCTTATGTAAGGAGCGAGACGACGAGGGATTCAGATATTGATATACTTGTACTGGTTGACCAGTCGCTGAATCCTTTTGAAGTCAGAGAAAGCCTGAGCGACCTTTTGTTTGACATAATTCTTAATGAGGGTGAGCTTGTTTCCGTTATTGCAGTTCCCGAAGATTTCTTTGAAAGTTACAACTCTCCATTTATGCTGAATGTGAAAAAAGAAGGAGTAGTAGCGTGAATGAGAGAATTTTAATGTGTGGCAATGAGGCCCTCGCAGAAGCGGCCATCATTGCCGGCTGCGATGCCTATTTCGGCTACCCAATCACCCCGCAAAACGAAATCACCGCCTATATGTCCAAACGCATGCCGGAAGAAGGCCGGGTTTTTGTCCAGAGCGAAAGTGAATTAGCCGCAATCAATATGGTCTTCGGTGCCTCCGCAACGGGCAAAAGGACTATGACTAGTTCGTCCAGTCCCGGCATCAGCCTCATGCAGGAGGGAATAAGCTATCTGGCAGGTGCCGAATTGCCTTCAGTAATAGTCAACGTGATGCGAGGCGGTCCCGGCCTCGGCAACATCGCACCTTCACAGGGAGATTATTTCCAGGCCACCCGCGGCGGCGGACACGGCGATTATCGAACCATTGCCCTGGGGCCATCGACCGCACAGGAACTGGTCGATTGTATGCCGTTGGCTTTCGACCTGGCCGACCAGTATCGGATACCGGTCGTCATTCTCGCCGACGGTATCCTCGGCCAGATGATGGAGCCGATAGTGTTCAACAAAAAACCTCGACGAAGTCTGCCACCCAAAGACTGGGCCCTGACCGGAGCAAAAGAAAGACCACAAAACATTGTTCGCTCATTATGGCTCCCGGAAGGATCGCTGGAAAAACACAACTATAAGCTCCAAGCCAAATATGACCAAGTGCAAAAGAACGAAGTCATCTGCGAACAATACCATGTCGATGGTGCCGAAATCGTAGTTATTGCATACGGCGTTGCAGCCAGAATCGTGCGTTCTGCGGTGAATAAGGCAAGACAAGAAGGCATCAAGGCCGGCTTGATTCGCCCTGTCACCCTGTGGCCGTTTCCAAGCAAGCAAGTCTCAAAGGCCGCCGACGAGCTTAGTATCTTTCTCGTTGTGGAAATGAGTATGGGCCAGATGGTAGAAGACGTAAAACTGGCAGTAGCCGGAAAAGTACCGGTAGTTTTTTACGGCCGAGCCGGCGGCGGCGTGCCGACCGTCGTCCAAGTACTCGAAAAAATCAAACAGCTCACAATACCGGTGAAAAAACAATGAAATTAAAATCAGTATTTACCAGAACGCCGACTCTAAAAGACTGTACAACCCATTATTGCCCCGGCTGCGGACACAGCATCGCTCATCGCCTGATAGCCGAGACAATCGACGAGTTAGACATACGAGACCGTACCATCGGCATAGCCCCTGTCGGCTGCGCGGTCCTGGCGTACAATTATCTCGATGTCGATATGGTCGAAGTAGCGCACGGCAGAGCGCCGGCGGTCGCTACGGGCATGAAAAGGACCAACCCTGATAAAATAATCTTCTCCTACCAGGGCGATGGGGACCTGGCAGCGATTGGGACCGGCGAAATCATTCACGCTGCCCACAGAGGCGAACGTATCACGGTTATTTTCATCAACAACGCTGTATTTGGAATGACAGGCGGCCAAATGGCACCGACGACCATTCTCGGCCAAACGACAGCCACTACTCAACAGGGTCGAGATGCCGCGAACGAAGGCTATCCGCTGCAGGTATCGGAATTGTTGGCACTATTGCCGGGCGCAATCTATGTTGAAAGATGCGCGCTCAGCAGCCCGGCACAAATCCGCAAGGCAAAAAAAGCCATAAAACACGCATTCGAGCTGCAGCTCAACGGTGCTCAAGGCCTCTCGCTCGTTGAGCTTCTCTCGCCCTGCCCCACATATTGGCGAATGACACCGGTTAAGGCAATGGAATGGATCGAGAACGAAATGACAAAAGTCTTTCCCCTCGGAAGATTAAAGGATGAATCACAACGGCACAGCAGGTCTGTATAAACGTGCCTGTGAGGTACGAGATGCAAAGTATAAAACACGATTCTTATGAAGAGATTATCATAGCCGGCTTCGGAGGCCAGGGAATCATGCTGGCCGGCAAACTCCTGGCACAAACGGCTATGAAGGCCGGTAAAGAGGTAACCTATATGCCTTCCTACGGCGCAGAGGTCCGCGGCGGTACAGCTAATTGTATGGTCATCATCGCCGATGAACCCATTGCCTCACCGCTCGTAGACAAACCTGACTCGCTGATAGTGATGAACAAAGCTTCTCTGAACAAGTTTGCACCTCGCCTCAAACACGCGGGCCTTCTGATTATGAACAGCTCCTTAATTGACATCGAACCACAATTAGATGATTCAATCGAGATTATTGCGGTCCCCGCCGATGAAATAGCGGTCGAATTAGGCAATCAAAAAGTAGCTAATATGGTAGCTATCGGCGCATATTTGCAAAAGCGAGGCACCCTAAGCCCAGACGAAGCGGCGGCTTGTTTGTCCGATACGATAGCAAAGCGGTATCACAAAACATTACCGGCCAACACTAAAGCTTTGCATCGTGGTGCTGAATACGCGAAAGACTAAAGAACCGCGTTGCCGAAAACTAAAAACATGAAATACCAAAGCCACATCTTAGGCCCATTAAACAGAAATCGACGCCCATCCTTCACCTTGCGTATGGCACCTATGATAGACATTATATTTCTGCTGCTGATATTCTTTTTTGTGGCGGCGAAGTGGAGACCAACCGAAGAATTCCTGCCGTTCCAGTTATCAGCCGCACAGGCCCAAAACCTGACCATAGGAAAGCCCGAGCCCCTGATAATACGTATTTCGGCAACGCCGACAGGCTGCGAGGTTCAAATAGGCCGGCTTCAAACTGTCCGGATAGAAAATGAAAGCATCGAGGAAAATTTGGCTGCTTTGATGGAAGAAATGAAAAATTGCCTTCTTGTCCAAAAAAGATTAACCGCCGACCCGATAGAAATTGTCTGTGCGCCCGATATAAGATGGGACCATCTCGCAAAAATATATAATTTGTTTTTCGGCGCCGGACTCACTGATATCGCATTTCGGATGACGGAGTAACCCTGATGGGCAGCTCAAATCGACTCATCCTTAAAACCATTACGATTTTCCATATTGCCTTAGTCTTTTGTTACCAGCAGCCTCGTTGCGCCAATGCAATACCAACTGCCGAGGATATTAACGGCCTGGCTGAAAAAGGACGGCAAACTATCAATACCTTTATGCAAAAAAGTTTTCAGCTTCGTATGGCATACGAATACAGCGGCAAATTTCTAACCCGCCGTGATAAAGAAGAGCTCGAAACACTTGCGAAAATGGCCGGTGACCAACTGCTGGCAATTACAGAAAGCCAGAGGAACATAAAACAGCAAATCGAAGATTATCAGGGAGATGACTGGGACCAAAGATACGGGGCAACAGGTCTGTGGAGAAAACTCTCCGCCGAGCTGTATATAACTAATGAATATAAGTGCGGGATTGACTTTTATCTTGCGCTCACAGCCCCGCAGCCGCAAAGAAATGTAACATTACAAAAAATACTAACTCAATTAGACTCGCTCAATACAGTTTACATCTCCGCCGAATCACAGCTTTTGCGAGCTAAAATTTATTCGCTGCTTTCCCCCACCGAACCAAACTATAAAAAATTAGCACAAGAAGATTTCGATTCTCTGTGCGAACGTTCTGATATGAAGCATTCAACTGTTTTCAAAACAGCAATTGAAAGAATCAAATTATTCGGCCCAGCCGCGTCCGACCAGCTAAAAACATTGGCCGAAGACATCGCAAAAAGCAAATGCAAAGATGACATCGAATTGGTCTTGTCGCTCGCCCTTATACAGCGAAAATACGAACCTGAATCACTTAGAAAAACCTTACAAACCCGGCCGCAAATAGAAGATTTTTTTGGCTCACTTATTCTGTCGGATTTATCCCATCGCATCGATGACCAACAGCATACCATACAATACTTTCAGCGAATCAGCGTTTTTGAAGCCGAATTGGCCTCCCAGGCCGCCTGGAAAAATAAAACTAAAGAATATAAAATTCTGCTAACCTGCCTCTCAGGTACGGAAAAATTCCAGACTCCTTTGATCCTGTATATTACCGCAATAGCCCTGGCCGACTCGTCACCGGCCGAGGCTGTTAATCTGCTGATAAAGGCAAGTACCCTGCAGTCCGCCGTCGGTGGACGAAAAAGTAACAGACTCAATATCGAGGCCCATGATATTGCCGGTCAAGCTGCACAGCTTGCATACAGTTCTTATAGTAACGACATAGCGAATTGCCAGCTCGCTGTCGAAGCTTTTGAAAATTATTACACAATGGCCGATGAAAAAATCGACGAAAAACTTGAGTATCTCTATGCCGTTGTTCTCAGTAACTGCGGCCAAGTTGAAAAAAGCAAAATCCTGCTGGACAAAATAGCAAACCGACCTGCCGGACGTT
>CAYVIT010000001.1:0-55332 GCA_964451425.1 uncultured Pirellulales bacterium | reverse complement strand
GTTGAAAAAAGCAAAATCCTGCTGGACAAAATAGCAAACCGACCTGCCGGACGTTGGCGCAACAGAGCAAAACTGAACCTCATAACGACCGCAATACGACAGCACCAATCCGGAAATCCTGAAAAGATAAGCGTAATACTTCAGCAATTGGATGGCTTTATAACAGACCTTCGCCGCCGTGAGGAAGACGACAAACTCCGAACAGAAGCAATAAACATATATTGCCGACTGCTCTTCGATTCGAAACAGATTGCTTCCGCCCCAAAGGTACTGGATATACTCGGCAAAACAGAAATCGAAGCCGATCCCAACCTAAACGTCTATAAATCAAAAGCGCTTCGGCAACTGGGCAAATTAGACGAAGCTGCTGTGTGTTTGTGTGAAATTGCCGGCTCCAATATCAATAAGTACACAGAAGCAATGGAACTGTTGTCGGAATTTATTGATAAAATCGAATACTACCAGGCAATGTTTGAGGATTTCTCCAAAATAACCAAAGACTGTTACACTCTGGCTTGTTATTGCTGGGATTATGGCAGAACAGAAGACAGTCGGCGTGCCGCTCTTATCCTGGCTGAAATAAGTACATTCATTACGGAAAAAGATAAGAGCAAATCATCCGCTGCCTGTGAACTGGTTGATAGTTGGATCCAAAAGGGCGATACCAACGATATTGATTTGCTTCGCTGCAGGGCAAGATTGTTAACAGCACAGGGCAAATCCGCCAAGGCAGCCAGATTATGGGCACAGCTCGCCAACATGCAAAAAATCAAGTCCCGGCAAAAGAATCAACAAAGCTGGAAATGGTGGCGGGCAAAATTCTACGAACTGGATTGCTTCTCCAAAATGCCTCAAACAGATAATCGAGGTATCCTTCACACTATCGAGGTCCTCGAAAACACCTACACTGATATTCCTCCCTTATGGGCCGAAAAATTGAACCTTCTAAAAATTCACTGTCGCTAAAGCAAATAATCAAATATAAAGTCATAATATGAACTTCATAAAATTAAATTATGCCCATTCAGTTTAATCTACAGTTACTGGTTTGGACGAATCCAGGATTAAAGGAAATGAGAAAATGAATTGTAGAATGATTTACAAAATATTGGTGTTTATTTCTTTACCACAGCTCCTTTCTGTGCCCCCTGTCCAAGCCGTGGAACAATATAAGACGCACACTCGCGACGCAATGTCTCAAATCGTAGATGGCAAATATGATAAGGCCATAAAAAACCTCGAGAACTATCTCAAAAAACACCCCGGTGACCTCGAATCTATGTATGGCCTGACAGTTGCTTACGCCCAGAAAAAAGACATTAATGAGGCAGTTGCGTATGCCAGGCAGGCCGTTGACGCAGGGCTTGCCTTCGGCCGTTTCCTCGCCGGCCCAAGAGATTTGCTAATGCCTCTGACCAACAGCGCCGAGTTTAAGCAAATGGCAAAAAAACACACTGTTGAGCTTTTGCACGGCCCGATGCTCGGCTCCGTTACCGACAGCAGCGCAAAATTCTGGGTCCGCACAACAAACGAAGTGCCGGTGCAGGCTCTCGTCAGCTCCTCACATAATAACACTTCGCCTATAAAGTCCTCCATGGCAAAAACAAACAAAAACAGAGATTTCACAGCCGTAGTGAATATAGATGGCCTGAAACCGAGCACTCAGTATTACTATGAACTGCTGGTAAACGGCAGGAAGCAGCCGAAACAGTGGTCGTTTCAAACTTTCCCTGCTCGTGCAAAGAAAACAAAATTTCAGGTAGGCTTTGGCGGGGGAGCAGGATACACACCCTCAAATGAAAGAATGTGGGACACTATTGCCGCACACAAGCCGCTCGCTTTTCTTTTTCTCGGTGACAACGTCTACATTGACAATCCGACAAGACCTTCTGTTCAACAGTATTGTTATTATCGCCGGCAGTCCCGCCCTGAATTCCGCAACTTTGCCGCCTCATCGGCCATCTATGCCATCTGGGACGACCACGACTTTACTACCAACGATGGCAGAGGAGGACCGCAAATAAATGAACCAATCTGGAAAATTCCCGTCTGGCACGTTTTCCGTGATAACTGGAACAACCCGAACTGGGGTGGAGGAGAAAAGCAACCCGGCTGCTGGTTCGATTTCTCTATCGGCGACGTCGATTTCTTTATGCTCGACTGCCGTTTCTACCGCACAAGTCCAAGGGACAGGAATCCCTCTATGCTCGGACCCGTACAGAAAAAATGGCTGCTTGAAAAGCTCAAGACCTCTACCGCTACATTCAAAGTACTTGCATCCTCCGTGCCCTGGGCCTTTGGCACCAAACCCGGAAGTCGCGACACATGGGAAGGCTACAAAAAAGAACGGGAAGATATTTTTTCATTTCTTGAAGAAAACAGGATTGACGGAGTCATTCTCTTATCAGCCGACCGTCACCGCTGCGATGTCTGGAAGATTGAACGTAAAAACGGATACGACCTGTATGAGTTCGAAAGTTCAAAACTCACAAACATCCATACACACCGCCTGATGCCCGCCGCCCTGTTCGGTTACAACAAAAAATGCTCATTTGGACTGCTCACATTCGACACAACCGCGCCCGACCCAATAGTAACTTACAAAATCATCAATATTGACAACGAGCTTATCTACACTTTTTCGCTGCCGAAAAGCCGGCTTATACACAAACGTGAGTAATGAGAGTTCAGAATTGTTCTTACTAAAACAAAGTCCCTTCTGCTGACGAACCCACCGTTCTACCTAATGTTGGGCCGGCTCTCTCGAGGACGTTCTCTCCGCCTATCCGGACTCGGTTCTCTACGTTCACCAGGACGATACTCAAGTTCAGGAGCCAATACCATATTAGTCAGTTTCATGTCCCATGCCCGCCATGGTTCTCTCGGCTCCTGCTGAGATTTTCTGATCTCATTTAATTGATTTCGTAAGTCCTCCTCCCAAAACCTCTGACTTACAGGTATCTGCTCAATACCGACTCCGTCAAAACTGTAAAGCATATTATAATAATGCCTGGCATACATATTCTTTCCGCCGGACCAGTCATCCACAGATACAATATCCACTAAAACCGCCCCGGTACCATAATCAATTGTATCGAGCGACACAGGCGCGGCACCACCACCTCTACCACCACCTCTTATCTTCTCGACCGGCCCAACATCCGCAACGGCACCGATAACCTCTCCCGGCTTGACCGCAAAGTTCTTACTGTACCAGGAACCTAATGCATACTTCGAAACCTGAACCGTAACAACCTTGGCTGCTTCCTTTACACCCTGCGGGAAAAAGTACAATGTACCGGGAACCTTTACTATCCCCTCTATCTCAGAAAAATCGCTCCATAGAACTATCTGGTTCTTAAGGTCTTTGTCTTCTTCCTGGAATTGATTCGTCCCGGCTACCGGATTAAAAACGCCCAGGCGAATCCTGTATCGGTAGGTCTTCCCCGGTTCCAAAGAATCATCGTGTGCCCAGAATACTAACTGCTCGCGCAGCCTCCTTAAGCCCGTTTTGTCGGCAATCAAAACCTCATCAAGTTTTTTATAAAGATCATCAATAGTTGTTCTGGCTGAAGTCAGCCTCACTTCCTCAAGACGCAGCTCTCTTTCACGCGCACGTTCCTCTCGCTCTTCTTTTCTTGTCAGAACATCCGTCTCGCCCCTGCGACCGCTGCTATCTCTTCCTCTTCCTACCCGAGTATCGCCCCCCATTCTACTGGTGCCTCCATAACGGCCCTCACTGCGGGTGATACTGTCACGCCTTCCGCCGGACTGGTCCCTGGACAATCTTGAGCCGGATGTTGTTCTGTCCCCCCGTTCGCCGCGAGCATCCTCCCGCTTCTCCCTCGCTTTTTCACGCTCGGCCTCAAGTTCCTGCCTTTCCGCCTCTTTGGCTCTGCGCAACTCTTCCATCTCTATCTCATTCTTATACTCTACATACTGCTTATGCAGTGAGGGGGGAAACCATTCTTCTTTCAGCGATGCAATTTTATAAGCTTCCGGCTGAAGTAGAGCCATTTGTACTTCTGCATTATCAAATTGAAGCAAACGTACTTTCATCCCCCCGGGCGGCAGTTCTTCAACCTCTTCAATAGATTCAAACATCTTTTTATAAGGGTCTATCTTCGTTCGAGGCACGACAAACCACTCGCTCCAGCTGCCGTCGGCATTCAATTCTTGTCTTTGCAACTGAACTGACGCAAATACAGGTTCCGCAAGACACGGATCACGCCACTCTTCCTGCTCAACACTCGCACCGGCAAAGTTGTCATTAAATCTCTCATACAATCCCCTGATATCAAACTTCGCCTCTACCGTCACAAAATCAATATCATTTGGCCTGCTAACCGTTAAATCATAACGAATCTCCCGGTCAATCTCCACCATAGGCACATAAGCTACCGCCCTGATGTATTCGAGTGTCGCATCGCTGACCTCCCCAATCGAGGGGATATGATACTTTCGCTTATCAGTAAAAAAGTCCATGGAACTATAAATAGGCAGTGGCCAGTTCAGGCTGGTATCAATATCACCTATCGGCAAATTGACAAGACCAACAAAATCATCAACCCGCCGTTTATACGGCGGCAGCGGCTCAGGACTGCTGTCCAGCTTATTCTTCAATAGCTCCGCTTCTCTGCTTATGCTAAGATCAATCTCGCCGGGGCCGAGCTTCCTGCCGGAGTATTCAATTCTGTTCGGGCTGATTACAACACGCGTAATGAAAAGCCATAAACACACAAGCCCGACAACAGCCAAAATCATCTTTTCAACGTGCTCTTCGAAAAAGTTACTGTCCTTTTTACGCATTGCTACACCTTTGGATATTTTCCTGTTTTATTGCATTACTTTTTTGCTCGGCGTACTAACAGGAGCACGCTGAGAACCCCGGCCCATCCCAATCGGTAGAGTGGGAACTACCTGCTTCTTCTTAATCGATACAGGCTTAAGCTCATCGTAGCCTTTCGTGCTAAAGACATATTCGCAAATTAAACTCAATTCCACCACAGCATCTTCACCGTAACGATAGAGACTGTGAGCTTCATCCTCTCGGTCAATCGCTGTTATCCTCGTTTCTAAAATGGTTATCTGATTATGCTTTGCATATTTTGCACCCTGTATATGCCCGCTTGAGCCGCGAACTATATGCTCCTTGGCACTGCAAAGTTGTTGCGTAAACTGCAAAACCGCATCCGCAGCAACCACAACACGAACGTTAAAATGCACAACGTCAATGTCGCCGTCGCATACCCGACGAGTATATGGAACTGCAAGTCCTTCATAAATTGTAAGAACATACTTGGGCTTTTCACCCTTCGTTTTTCCCCTGGATGAAGTGGTCATCCACGCGTTATGAAAATCCACACCAAGAAGACTTTTCAACGGTGATTCGAAAACACTATTTGAACTCGAATTCACAGACTCTATCGTATCGATAATATCTTCGATTATCCAGTAAGCCAACTGATAATACCAGCAATCCTCAACTGCCTCGTTTGTCCCGGCATACTGATATTCGCCCCAGAATTCATATCCGCTCATATCTAATGGACTGCAATAAATACTTGCTGCCTTAGCTTTCGACAGGCAAAGAGCTTCTCTTATCTCATCATCTGCTCCGCTCAAATTTCCTCTGAAGCGGCTGGACCTGCTGCGCCTGCCCGATACGGCCCCCAAACTTCTCTTCAACTCCTCTTCCGTAGGACACTCACCGGCTTTTACACGCTTAAGCATTTCATTCACACCTTCGCGAAACCGCTGACCGAATTGACGGAAAATCGACATTGAGGCATCTGTCGGCGAGGGAAATATCCCTTCGCTTAATAATGGTCTTTTTGTAAGTCCCTCAGCCAAAATCATTATTTGATTGGCATCGTTTTTATAGGCCTGCTGACGCTCATGCTCTACTAACCACTGGTCACTGGAAACGGCACTTTGTCGTAGGGACGTAACTTGTCTGCCCCTGTTAGTAACACTTTCCTGGGACATCTGTTTTTTCAGTTTGCCGCTCATTAACTGGGCAGGTATAAAAAGAAAAACTCCGACCAGCCCTATAAGAACCGGTACAAATAGCGATGAATGTCTTCTTACAACACTCAACCTACGTATAACAACCTTAAATCGGGAGATGTCCATTTTAGCTCACTACTCTATTCTGCTCTTTTCATTTTTTACTACTGTTCAGCGTCAATCTTCCGCCTAAATCAACAATCCGCATTATAGACATACAAAACCTTGTTCTAATAGTCCTCATATTTGCTCGTTCGGCTTCGGCCGGGCTGAACTGTGCTCGGCTTGCTGGTCGTCTTGCTGCTCGGAACAGCAGACGTTCGCGACTGACGAGAAGTAGACGACCCGGCTAAACTTGCTGCGGCAGGCGGCTTTGGTGCATCTTTCCACGCAAATTTGACATTCAGGACAAACCAACTGTCATTAACCTTATAAATAGGTTTACCGCTGCCGTCGAGTTTAAGTTTCCCGTCCTCGTCCAACTCTGCAACCTTACTGATAACCTCCTTTGTCATAGGGTCTACCAAAAACGTCACAGCTCTCAATTCAGCTCCCATCGCTCCTGCCATTCTCGCTCCTGCCATTCTCGCTCCTGCCATTCTCGCTCCTGTCATACTCGCCCCTTCCGCTCTCGATTGTTCATACCTAATTTCCTCAACACCTATACCTCTAAGCATATCGATAGTATCTCTTCCACTTCGCATTTCACGGGCTTCGACTTCACCTATTTCCAGCTTGAAGTGCTTGACATCGGTTCTCTCATAAAGCTCAAACGGGCTGTTACCGTCAACTATTGTATCAAGATGCGCTAATCGAGTAATAAATCCCCATTTAGCCGGGGCATCTTCCACTCCCGCGGGATCCATTAATTCATATATTCTCCGGTAGTCATAGGGACTATACCCCACTATTGTTACAAAGAATCCCGGGTCGATTCCAGCTCCTGCGTATTGCTGCATACTCCGGCTTCTTTCATGTAACGCGGTATAGTCTCTGGTTCTGTTTTCAAACTTCGTTGTGTTAATGTCCTCGACAAAGTAAATGTCCAGGTTCGTTATGAATATCTGCTTTCGTTCACTGCGCTCAGTCTCCAAAACCTTCTCCACATCACCGGCGGCAAAGGCCCGATAAAGCTCGCTTTGTGCAGGATTGTTTTTCTCGTTAGGTAAAGCAGATATTACGCATTCTATCAATTGCTGGACAACTCCACGATATTTAAAAACTTCAAATCTCTTTGCTATCATCGCTTCATAACCCGACCCCGCTTTTTTCTCTGCGTCGTCTCTGCTCTTGGCCTGGCCTACTGCGGCAAGAATTTCAGTGGTTTCCTGCCGAACATCTTCTTTTTCACCATAGGTGGCCTTGTCGAAAAGCGTTCGAGCAAAGGCCAGAACTGAAACCAACAGGATCAAACTCGCCGCAGCAATAAAGTATCTGGCTTTACTTGCCCATGCCATTGAACGTGCTATGCTGCGGGGCAGAAGGTTGCTTTCTATCCTGCTCAGTTCCAGACCCTGCAAACCAAGACCGTAAACTATACCAAAATCGCTCACATTCTCGTGAAATTTTGCTGCCGACACACTTGAGCTTATCCCAAGTCTCTTAAATGAATCAGGCATCTCAACAGGTATTTCCACTGTCTGCTGAAGATACTTCAGAAGGCCTCGCAGCTTAGTACCACCGCCAAGAGCGATAATCTTTGACAATTTAGTTTTCGGATGAGAAGTCCTGTAAAAACCAAGTGAACGCTGTATTTCAGTCGCCAAATCTGTAAAAACCGGCCGCATCGCCTGGAATATCTGCCGGGCATATTTGCTCATCGGAGCCGTACGTTTTAGTTTCTCTGCTTTTTCAAAATTAAGTCTAAAGGTATCTGCTATCGCCCGCGTAAAGGCATTACCTCCTATTAGGATACACCTTTGCCACACGGTCGAGGCCGTGCAAACAACAAGGTCCGTATTGTCTGCGCCTATATTGAGAATAACAACTGCTTCATCATCGGAACGAACCAAGTCGGCACGGTCATACAACACGTAGTTATAAAGAGCCATCGGTGCCATCTGAACGTAGCTGACCTGTACATTTTCTCTGCTGAAATGTTCCAGAGCCGAATTAACTACTTCATTCTTTATCGCAAAGATACCTACTTTCTTTTCAGGGCTTTCCTCTTCCGTCATCAACTGCCAGTCCCACTGCACATCATTAATATCGAAAGGTATCTGTTGAACTGCTTCAAACTGGACAATCTCCGGAATACGCTTTTCCTCAACGGGCGGAAGGTTCACAAAACGCGCGAAACTGTTCTGGCTCGGAACAGAGACAACTACAACATCTTTGCCAAGATTGTTTTGCTCTATAAACTGACGAAAACTTAATGCAACAAGCTCATCCCTCTCTGCAGCCGTGACCCCGGCCCCGGTAACAACTTTACTGTGTTGGATATTGTCGAAGCCGACCACCTCAACAACGTCACCTTCAGCGCTTAGGTGCAGTGCCTTCAGCGAATTACTGCCGATATCTATTGCCCAAACCGCACTGGACTTTACAGCCATAACACACCTCCCGCTCAGTTTTTAGCTCAAACCTTTGAGTTTGTGAACTATGAACTACCAACAATGAACTCAACGAGCTTGTAAATCTATTTTAACAACTATATTATATCTTATTATGAAAACTTTTTCCATAAATACTCTTGGGTGCAAAGTCAATCAATACGAAAGCCAGCAAATTCGACAATTGCTCGAACAGCTCGGTCTGCGCCAGGTCGATATAGCCGAAAAGCCCGAACTCGCCGTCATAAATACCTGCTGCGTAACACACACTGCATCAGCAAAGAGCCGGCAGCAAATCCGAAAAGCCCAAAAACTAAATTCCGATGCCGTTGTAATCGTCGCTGGCTGCCTGCCAACCGTCCAAATCGGCGAAATATACGATCTGGGCCAAAATGTTTATCTTATCAATAATCGAGATAGCCTGCCTGCCACTTTAGCTGAAATAACAGGTGCAAAAACTGCTGCCTACAGTTCCCAAAACCTCCATTTCTCCCCCAAAAACCAGATCAATCCACCCAAACTAACGCAATTATCAGCCTTTAGAGGCCATACAAGGGCCTTTCTAAAAATTCAAGACGGCTGCGACGGATATTGCAGTTACTGTATTGTACCTAAAACACGCCCTTTTGTCCACAATAAACCGCCTGAAACCGTCCTCGAAGAGGCCAGAGCACTTGTCCAGGCAGGACATAAGGAAATCGTCGTAACTGGTATATTTCTCGGAGCTTACGGCCAAAAAACCGTCAGACGAAAAAACTGGCCCAGCCGACAAAACGACAAATTGCCTGAACTGCTCGATAAAATGGCCAAAATACTCAATCTTGAAAGGATAAGACTAAGCTCACTGGAGCCGGCTGACGTAACGCCCCGATTACTCGAAACCTTCTCAAAAAACTCTAACATTATGCCACATCTACATTTGTCGCTCCAGTCCGGCTCAAACGCCGTCCTGAAAAGAATGGGCAGACAATACAATGCAGATGAATTTGCTGATAAAGTCGCCTTAATTAAATCCCGCCTTGACAGGCCCGCCATCACGACCGACATAATCGTCGGTTTTCCCGGCGAGACCGATGCTGATTTTGAGCAAACTGTAAATTTAGCTAAACACGTTGGCTTTGCAAAAATGCACATTTTTAGCTTCTCTCCGCGTAAAGGCACTCCCGCTGCAAATATGCAAGATACCGTAGATACTAAAGTTATAAAGCAAAGAGCACAAATATTGCGCGTTTTGAACAGCCGGTTGGAATCCAAATTTCGCGAACAATTTCTGGGCGAAACAGCGACAATTTTAACTGAAAACAGCAATCAGCCTGTCGAGAGCCTCAAGGTCGAGCGACAGCCCGGCGGACGATGCGAACGGTATTTTATGGTCTATCTCGAAAATTCAGACAAAGGACCGGACAAAAACGAACTAATAAAGGTGAAATTGTTGAAAAATGCCGAAAACGGCCTGCTCGGCAAATTTGATAGCCAAAAAAACGAATAAAATTCCATAAAAATTTGCAAAAAATTAAACAAATATTACTTCAAAAAAGCACTTTTTTTCAACATTGTTTTAACATCGCGCACCTCTTTTACTTCAAACTGCTGAAACTGTAGTATCGGAGAGTTCTCCATGATACAATTAAACAATTCGATTGTATGTGCGCAGCAGGATTTGTGAAAAAAATGAGTGAAACAAAATTACTCCTGAACACATACTACGAGACCCTGCATAACCGCCTCGTAGCCGGCAGGCAGCTTTTGGCCGAGAAAATAGAAAAGCTGCTCCATGCCGAATTCGCAAACAGCGGCTTTGGAAATATCACCCGGGAAAAATTCGACGCATACAAAGATGCCTGCCTGGCCTTTGTCGATGAACGGATTGAAATGTACAATCCGATCGGTATTCAATACACCTTTGACAGCACCAGAATAAAACAGGCCTTCGAATTAGAGCTGCAGCTCAATTTCTACGACAGCCTGGCCGAATTCGAGGCCTTGGTAGAAGCTGCCCAAAACAAACTACAGGCACGAACAAACGAGCAGCAATTGCAGGAACTGGCCGATGAACTTATAAAAGACCTTGGTGCCTTCCCGGATAAAAGCATTATTGCTGCTTACCGGGCCTCCCCCGCTCTCGGCAAACTGCCCGACTACATCGTCGCAAAGGCCATCGAAGAACTCACAGCTTCAACATAAGTATCGCTTTAAGTACAAAGTGTTCAAAAGCCATCGTTGATTATGATAAGCAAATCCATTATCATTAAAACATTACTTTAAGGACTATGTGATAATCACTGTTTGCGTGAACTATTTATGAAGGTAAATAAAACCATTTCAGCCGTTGTTGTCATCGCCGGACTTTGTTTAGTCATCGTAGCGAAAATGCTCAAGCTACCTGACACAGGCAACCAGGAAACCAAAACAAAGCTCACCCAGCCACAGGTCGATATCCAGGCCCAGATGAATTGGCCCATGTTTCACGGCGGACAAAGCCTGCTCGGCATCGCTGCAGGCTCTCTGCCGGATTCCCTCCAGCTTCTCTGGAAATTCAAAACCGGCGGTGAAATAAAATCCTCACCCGCCATCGAGGACAACCTTGTCTTCATCGGCTCAGCGGATGCAAATGTCTACGCCGTCGATTTGGAAAAAGGACACAAGGTCTGGACTTACCCAACCGGCGACGCCGTCGAGGCCACACCCTGTGTCGTTGATGGCGGCGTTTATATCGGCTCGTCCGACAATTTCCTCTACGCCCTTGACGCAAACAGCGGTCAGCTTAAGTTCAAATACGAAACGAATGGCCAGATTCTCGGAGCCGCCAATTGGACCCGCTCACCGGACGGCAAGAGCATCTGGATACTCGTCGGCAGCTACGATAATACCTTGTATTGCCTTGATTCAAAATCCGGCAAGCTGATGTGGAAATACGAAACGGCAAACTATATAAACGGCTCACCCGCCGTCGGAGAGGGTATTGTCACCTTCGGCGGCTGTGATGCGATGATTCACATCGTGTCCCTCATCGATGGCAGCGAAATCAAGCAAATCGACTCAGGCTCATTCATCGCCGCTTCCGCCGCCATCTTTGAAGGCCGGGTCTATGTAGGCAATTACGATAATGTGTTCCTCAGCGCCGATATTGATTCCGGCAAAATCGTCTGGAAATACACCGGCAGCGAGTATCCCTTCTTCTCCTCGCCCGCAGTCGACCGAAACGTCGTCATATTCGGAGGCCGTGACAATCGCCTTCACTGTGTCCGCCGCGACAATGGAAAGCCGGTCTGGACATTCAAGGCACTTGATGAAATAGACAGTTCCCCCGTGATTTGCGGAGACAAGGTCGTTGTCGGCTCAGAGGACGGCCGGCTTTATATGGTAAGACTGGCCGATGGCAGTAAAGTATGGTCCTATGAAATTGGCCAGCCTGTTTCTTCTTCTCCCGCCGTCGCCCGGGGAATGGTTATCGTAGGCAGCGGAGATGGGTATCTTTATGCCTTTGGGCAAAAGCGGTAGAACCGGAGGTCATCCTTATGAACATCATCCAGATTACACCCGGCACAGGTGACAGCTTTTACTGCGACAACTGCCTCCGCGACACCGCCCTCGTCACGGCGATGCGCAGCATAGGCCACGATGTTGTAATGGTCCCCATGTACCTGCCCGTCAGCAGCGACAGAAACCAACCTCTCGATGATACCCCGATTTTCTTCGGAGGTATAAACGTCTACCTGCAGCAAAAATCAAAACTCTTCCAAAAGACACCCCGCTGGCTCGACCGTCTGTTCGATTCACCGAAACTCCTGAGATGGCTCGCCCGCAAATCCAAAATGACAAGTTCCCGTGAACTGGCCGAAACCACAATGTCAATGATGCGCGGAGAACAAGGCCGACAATTAAAGGAATTAAACCGCCTCATCGAATGGCTCGAATCACAGGATAACAGACTCGACATCGTATGCCTGTCCAATATCCTGCTGGCCGGCCTGAGCGAAAGCTTTAAGAAAAGACTGGGCGTCCCGATTGTCTGTTTACTTCAGGATGAGGATGCCTTTCTCGACATGATGCCGTCGCCTTATGACAAACAAATCTGGGACATGCTTACGGAACGGGCAAACAATATAGACGCATTTATAGCCGTCAGCAAATATTACGCCGAAGTGATGCAGCAAAGACTCAATCTCAGCGAGGATAAAGTGCACGTCGTGTATATGGGTATTTCGCTGGATGGGTATAAGCCGCCCCCCGTCCAACCTGATGTCCCCACCATCGGTTATCTTTCACGCATGTGTCACGATAAGGGCCTCGATACGCTGGTTGACGCCTTTATAAAATTGAAGAAAAATAAAAATCTCAAAAATGCAAAACTCCGCATAGCAGGAGGCAAAATGAGCGCTGACACCGAATTCATAAACAGTATCCACAAGAAACTCACATCCGTCGGATTAATTGATGATGTTCAATTCCTGTCGGCTTTCGATAGAGATACAAAAATAGATTTTCTTCAAACGCTGTCATTGCTCTCGGTGCCGGAGAAAAAGCCTGTCGCCTATGCCCGGTATTTAATCGAAGCCCTTGCCGCCGGCGTGCCGGTCGTCGCACCCAAAAGCGGTGTCTTCCCTGAGCTACTGGAAATAACAGGCGGAGGCGTACTATACGAGCCTAACAACACAGACGCACTCGTCGAAGCGATGCAACCTTTACTGCTCAACCCAAAACACGCTCGGCAATTAGGAAAACAGGGCAGAGACCAGGTCCACCAAAAATTCAATGTTGAGCAAACCGCAGCCGAATTAATACGTATATATAAGAAAATCACGAAATCTAATCCATGAGAATCACTATGCTTGAACTGATTAACGTCGAAAAAAGCTATCCGTCACCGGCCGACACCGGCACCGTCATTGTATTGAAGGACATAATTCTTAAGATTGAGAAAGGCCAATCCGTTGCCATCGTCGGCCCCTCGGGCAGCGGCAAGAGCACGCTCCTTAATATCATTGGTGCCCTCGACCGCCCCACCGCAGGCCGGGTTTTATTCGACGGCAAAGACCTCGCCAAAACCGGCGATATTGAACTCGCGAGAATCCGCAACAAGGAAATCGGCTTCGTCTTCCAGCTGCACCATCTTCTGCCTCAGTGTACCGTACTCGAAAACGTATTAGTGCCCACCCTTGCTGAAAAAAACCGCACCAAAAGTGTGGAGGCAAAAAATAGGGCTGTGAGTCTGCTCGAACGTGTCGGCCTCAAAGACTGGCTGCTCCATCGGCCGGGCCAACTCTCAGGCGGACAGCGACAGCGCGTAGCCGTCGTCAGGGCATTGATTAATCAGCCAAAGCTCCTGCTCGCCGACGAACCGACCGGCTCACTCGATGAGCACGCGGCACAAAACATAGCGGAGCTGCTCGTTGAGCTAAACCGCAGTGAACAGGTAACACTCATTCTCGCGACCCATTCAATCAAGCTCGCCGAGCACATGGGCCGGGTTTTGGAATTAAGTAACGGCACGTTGGCCGATAGGACATCTTCGTAATGAGATTATTAGGTCTCGTTAAAAAAAGTCTTCTCTTTTACTGGAGGACGAACCTTGGCGTCCTCCTGGCCGTTATGACCAGTACGGCCATACTCACAGGCGCACTGCTTGTCGGAGATTCGGTCCACCACAGCCTCAGGATGATGGCAGTATCCCGGCTGGGCAATACGAATCTCGCTCTCGTCGCCAATAACCGGTTCTTCAGTACCGCACTGGCAGAAAAACTACAAAAAGAGCTGAACACAACCACGGCCCCCGTGCTCTATCTTCGAGGTATCGTTGCAAACAGCGACGGCACAAAACGCGCAAATAAAATCGATGTGCTTGGCGTTGACAACCGCTTTTTTACCCTCGGCGCACACAATAATCCCTTCGGCGAAGATTTCACTGAAGGCATTGCCCTCAACGACTCTCTGGCCGCAAGACTCGACGTTACTGTCGGCGATGAAGTGCTGCTGCGAATCGAACAGCCGGCCCTGATGTCACGCGATATCCCCATCACACCGGATTCGGATTTGTCCCTCGCCTTTCGACTTGTCGTAAAAGCAGTGGCAGGTGCCTCCGAGTTTGGCCGCTTCAGCCTAAAGGCCAATCAAATCCCACCATTAAATGCCTATGTCCCCATTCAATGGCTCCAGGAGAAACTCGACCGAACCGAACAAGCCAACATCCTGTTAGTCGCCGGCGATAAAAGCAACACTCTAACGGCTGAAAGAGCTAATGAAGCTGTCCACAAGTCCTGGCAGCTCGCCGACGCCGGCCTTGAACTGCACAAACTGGACAAACAAAATATCTTTGAACTACGCAGCAGACGGATATTCATTGACGAGCCATTGGCCGAAGCGGCGATGAATTCCGCAAACGGTGCTGTTGGAATCCTCACCTATTTTGTCAACGAATTACACTGCGGTGATAAGTCTACCCCCTATTCGATGGTAACCGCCATCGGAAACTCGGCGGATTCCAATCACTTTATCCCGATGGACATCGAGGACGATGAAATCATCATCAATCAATGGCTTGCCGACGACCTTGGCGCTAAAGTAGGCGATTTGCTTGAGCTGACCTACTTCGTTGTCAGCCCGATGAGAAAACTCGACGAGGAAAAAACCGCCTTCAAAATTCGCCGAATCCTTCCCATGCAAGGCCCCGCAATCGACCCGGACTTAATGCCGGACTTTCCCGGCCTGGCACACGCTGATAATTGCAGGGACTGGGACAGAGGCATTCCTATCGACCTCGATAAGATACGCAAAGTCGACGAGGATTATTGGGACAAGTTCAAGGGTACACCGAAGGCTTTTATCACACTCAAGGCCGGCCAGGCAATATGGGCCAACAGGTACGGAAACCTGACAGCAGTACGCTACCCACTATCTGATAAACCGAGCATGCAAACCTACGAGAATATAACAGCAAAGATATTAAAAGCAGTCGACCCCGCTTCGGTAGGGCTTTACTTTCAATCCGTTCGCGCACGCGGCATCAAAGCAGGCAATGAAGCAACCGACTTCGGCCAGCTCTTTTTAGGTTTTAGTTTCTTTCTCATTATAGCCGCCCTGGTATTGATGAGTCTTATCTTCGTTTTCGGCGTCGAGAAACGCAGCGAGCAGGTTGGAATGCTGCTGGCCGTAGGTTTTCCGCCCAGGTTAGTAAGACGGTTACTATTTATCGAAGGCGGAATATTGGCTCTGCTTGGAGCCATTGCAGGAACAGCAGTGGGCCTGCTCTATACCAGGGCCATGATTTACGGACTGGCCACCATCTGGCGAGTTGCGGTAAGCGGTTCGGCAATCCAGTTTCATGCAAAACCATCTACGTTATGGATTGGAGCGTCGGCTGCTGTAGGCATCTGCCTGATAACAATATGGCTGACTTTGCATAAGCAGGTCTCCAGGCCGGCCCACGAGCTTCTTGTGGGGGAATTGAAATGGCAATTTTTCGAGGCCGTACCCGTCACAAGACACCGGCTCAGCCTATGGATAGCGGCAATTACATCAGTGGCGGCGGCAGGACTGATTGCCTTTATGACCGCTGCTGAAGGAAGCGCCGCCGCCGGTGCGTTTTTTGGAGCCGGTGCCTTAATACTGATATCCGGACTCGCCCTTATCCAGTTCCTCCTGAGAACGCTCAAAGACACCTGGAGCAAACCTCTGGCGTCACTGGCTGGTCTGGGACTGCGAAACGCAACAAGACGAAGCGGGCGAAGCCTGGCCGTCGCAGCCCTGCTGGCGTGTGGGATATTTCTGGTCATTGCAGTAGGGGCTAACAGGCACAAGCCCCTGAAAAATGCCCACAGACGCGACTCCGGCACAGGGGGCTTTGCCATTTTCGGCGAATCCGCCATAGGTGTTGTACATAACTTGAACAGCAAGACCGGCCGCCAATCAACAGGTCTGGATGACAGGAGCCTTGACAACGTCAACATACTTCAGTTGCGCCTCCATGAGGGTGACGATGCGAGCTGTTTCAATTTGAACAGGGCTCAGACACCTTCTTTGCTAAGCGTACAGCCGGAACAAATACGAGATGCTTTTCGTTTCACGGACATGATTGAAGGTATCGGCAATGAGGACGGATGGAAATTACTCAGCCTTGACTATCCAGATCATATCGTGCCCGCAATTGGTGATTACGCAACTATCGTATGGGCACTGGGCAAATCCGTCGGCGAGGATCTGGAGTACACCGACGAAATGGGACGAACCTTTCGGCTGCGAATCGTGGCAATGCTGCAAAATTCGATCCTGCAGGGAAATTTAGTCATTTCCGAAAACGAATTTGTAAAACATTTCCCGTCAGAAAACGGGTACAGAATTTTCCTCATCGACACACCGCCGGGAGAGGCGAACAAGGTGATGAATATTATTTCCTCAGCCTTGACAGACTTCGGACTGGCGCTGACTGGCACGACTCAGCGATTGGCCGACTTTAGTGCCGTCGAGAACACATATCTGTCTATATTCCAGCTCCTGGGCGGCTTGGGGCTTATCCTTGCAAGTTCAGGCCTTGGCCTCGTCGTCCTACGTAATGTGCTTGACCGCCGGGGAGAACTGGCTATGATGCAGGCCGTAGGAATTAATAAAATCGCGCTGAAGCGAATGATATTGTATGAACACGGGGCACTTTGCCTCTGTGGCCTGGCGTGCGGGATTATCGCTGCCATCGTGGCAGTTGGCCCTGCCTTGAGTTCACCGGCTGCGAATGTGCCCTATCCTTCGCTGGCATTGATAATTCTTGCTATAGGAATAAGTGGATTAGTATGGATATGGGTGGCAACTACATTTGCCCTGAGTGGCAAACTGTTGGAAGCGTTAAGAAATGAATAATTGCCACAAAATACTGACGAGGAACACATGAGGGATTCACCCATCGCCAGGATAATTCCGGTCGCACTGGTTATAGTGGGTGTGGTCTCATTATACCTCTGGCTGAAGCGGGATGTCGCAGCCCAGTTTACACCCCGCCTGCCAATCCCTGAAAACCTCCCGCAATCATCTATCGAGAAAAATGGTGAAGGGTCAATTCGCAGTGAATTCCTCCGGTTAGATGGTGTCCCCGCGGACTTGCCCGGCGCCTGGCCTCGCTTTAGAGGCGCCAACTTCGACGCCATAAGTACTGAAAACGTTGACCTTGCACAAACCTGGGGCCCGGACGGACCTACGGTCCTCTGGTCTATTGATGTCGGTGAAGGCTACGCCGGCGCGGCAATTCTGGCCGGCAGAGTCTACCTTTTGGATTACGACCGCCAAAAGCAGGCCGATGTCATTCGATGCCTGTCCCTTGAGGATGGAAAAGATATCTGGCAATATTCGTATACTGTCAGGGTCAAAAGAAATCACGGGATGAGCAGAACAGTGCCCACAGTTACAGAAAAATATGTCGTAACATTAGGACCGAAATGCCACGTTACCTGCCTCGATTCTGTAACCGGCGAGTTTCGATGGATGCTTGATTTGGTCAAGGATTTTAAGGCAACGGTGCCCGACTGGTATGCCGGCCAATGTCCGCTCATCGACGACGGCAAGGCGATTATTGCTGTCGGCGGCGATACCCTGATAATGGCGGTAGATTGCGAAACGGGCCAAATTTTATGGCAAAGCCCGAACCCAAATAAATGGGTGATGACACATTCTTCCGTTATACCGGCCGAATTTATGGGTACTCGTATGTACGTCTACTGTGCCAGTGGTGCTGTAGTGGGCGTTTGGGCAGAGGATGGAAGCATCTTGTGGGAAAACAACGAGTGGAAAATCCGGGTTGCAAACGTCACAATCCCTTTGGTCGTTGGCGACGGCTTGTTTTTCCTGGCCGGTGGATACAATGCCGGAGCAATGATGCTGAAATTAACCCGGGAAAACAATATAATAAGCTCAAAGCCTTTATTTAAACTCGATTCGGAGGTGTTTGGCTCGGAGCAACACAGCCCCGTTTTCTATGATGGCCATATATACGGAATTCGCCCGGATAAGCACCTGACCTGTCTCGACCTAAACGGCCAAATTGTCTGGACCAGCCCGGCTACGCATCTGTTTGGACCGCGTGGATTGGGGCCGTATATGATTGCGGATGGCAAGATATATATTATGAATGACGAAGGTGTCCTTACTCTGGCACAAGCCACGCCGACCGGCTACGTACAGCTTGCAGAAGCCAAAGTGCTCGAGGGCCCCGAATCATGGGGACCTATGGCCCTTGCTTCCGGAAGATTGATTGTCCGCGATATGAATAGAATGATATGTCTGGATGTCACAGGGCCGTAGCCGGCTCACGTTGCAGCCGGGCGGTTCCTTTGTTAAAATGAATCGCTGGAAAACCGGAACATAAAAATTAAAAAGACATGAAAATGAACAGGCGATTAGCAACAGCCAATACCAAAATACTTATAGCCGGTCTCATTGCCGTCGCTATTGTCGTTGCTGTCATTGCCGTTGTACGGTTTGATACGACGGGCAAAAAAGGCAGCGGCCTTGGACAGGAATTCATCTATGACGTTGGCGAACTCGGCAAAATCGACCCGAACCTGATTCTTTATAAAGAGTCGGCCCCGGCAATCAACACTCGATTTACCAAATGCCGCGCCATTGCCTTGGCACCTCAAGGAACAATTTACGTGGCCGGCGACAAAGCTATTCGCAAATTCGATGAAAGTGGCAATGACCTCGGCGAAATAAAGCTGGCTGATGCGCCGATGTGTTTGACTATCGATACCGACGGAAAAATCTATATCGCGATGAAGAACTATGTGCAGGTCTATGGAAACCCGCCAAAGCCGCTGGCAACATGGCAAAATTTGGGCAGTGATGCGGTTTTAACCAGTATCGCTGTTTCAAAAAACGATGTCTTTGTCGCCGATGCCGGCAATCGAATTGTTCACCGTTTCGATAAAACCGGAAAGTTAAGCAACCGTATCGGCGCAAGAGACAAGGACAAAAACATTTCGGGCTTCGTCGTACCAAGTCCATATTTTGACCTTGCAGTTGCCCGTGATGGATTGTTGCGAGTGACCAATCCGGGACAGCATCGAATTGAAGCATATACGTTTGATGGTGACCTCGAGTTTTGGTGGGGCCAATTCTCGGCAGGTGTACAAGGCTTCTGCGGCTGCTGCAATCCGGTCAATTTTGCCATACTTCAAGATGAAACCTTTGTCACCTGCGAGAAGGGCCTCATACGCGTCAAAATTTGTGACCCCGAGGGCGCTTTTGTCGGCGTCGTCGCCGGGCCGGAACAATTGGTCGAAGGTGGCCCCTCGCGTGTTTCTGAATTTGGCCCCGCCTCTCAGGCCCCAGGCTTTGACGTGGCCGTGAATACCAGCGGGCGTATTTTCGTGTTGGATACCATCAAGAACGTAGTGAGGATATTTACTCGGACTTCCCAAAAAAATAACAGCGATATCACGTTTCCCTAAAATTAAGGAAAAATAATGAGTAAACATTCCGAACAAACACCAGGCCGCCGACAAATACTTATAGCGGCTTTACGATATGGAGCGTTGGGGCTGCTCGGAGCGACCGGCGGGGCCGCCGTCTTTGCGAGAAAAAAGAACAATACACAAAACACCGTCTGGCAAATCGACCCCGAAATATGCATCGCCTGCGGCAACTGTGCCACGTATTGCGTATTGGAAGAATCGGCGGTAAAGTGCATGCACGCCTACGCAGTGTGTGGATACTGTAGAATTTGTTTCGGCTTCTTTGGGCCCGAACCCGCTGATATCAACGAGGGTGCAGAAAATCAACTTTGTCCAACCGGGGCGATAAAACGCTCTTTCGTCGAGGACCCCTATTACGAATACACCATCGACGAATCGCTCTGTATGGGTTGCGGCAAATGTGTCAAGGGCTGCAGCACTTTTGGAAACGGGGCACTGTATCTTCAGGTTCGCCACGACCGCTGTTTGAACTGCAATGAGTGCTCAATTGCCGCGGCTTGTCCTTCGGGAGCGTTTAAGCGTGTTCCCGCAGACAAGCCTTACCTGCTTAAGAGGGTGGACCACGTTTAATGATACGTCTGGCTTATATCACAATCAGCGTGGTGCTCTTTCTGCTTCCCTGTACTGTTGCATCGGCAGTAGAACGTTTCCCTCCGCCGGATTTTGAAAGCGGCTACGTTCAGCCTACCCCTACTACACCGGGTCCACGCCAGACTGTGTACGAATACATAGATACTATCGTGCTTTTTGTAGCCCTCACCATATCATCCTATCTCGTGTTAAGAACACGCAAACGCTGGGCAATTTTCGTGATGATGATTTTCTCACTGATTTATTTCGGCTTCTGGCGAAAGGGCTGCGTCTGTCCGATTGGAGCAATTCAAAATGTCACCTTGTCCTTCTTTGACCCAGGCTACGCCGTCCCGATTACAATTACACTGTTTTTCCTGCTCCCGCTGATATTCACATTGTTCTTCGCAAGGTCATTCTGTGCGGCCGTATGTCCCCTCGGCGCCATCCAGGACCTGGTGCTCCTCCGACCAATCTCATTGCCCCAATGGCTCGAAAGCGGTTTGCGCCTCTTCGCTTATGTCTACCTGGCGGCAGCCGTTCTCTTCGCCGCCACCGGCAGCGCCTTCATTATATGCCGCTACGACCCATTCGTCTCGTTTTTTAGACTGAACGGAAGCCTGAACATCCTGATACTCGGAGCCTGCTTTTTATTCATAAGCATGTTCATAGGCCGACCCTACTGCCGCTTTATATGCCCATACGGTGTTATCCTCAGGCAGCTTTCGCGCATCTCGAAATGGAAGGTTGCCATCACACCGGACGACTGCATAAAGTGCAGGCTCTGCGAAGATTCCTGCCCCTTTGGTGCTATCAAAATCCCTACCGAAGACTGGCCTGCCCACGATTATAACAAAAGCAAAAGAAGACTCGTGTTCCTGATAATTCTGCTGCCCATATTAGTCCTGTCGTTTGGCTGGATTGGTTCCATACTTCAACCAGTGACATCCCGGGTACACGCCACAGTCAGGCTGGCTGACCGCATATACCTCGAAGAAACCGGCCAGGCCGAAGGAACAACAGATGCCAGTGACGCCTTTAGAGCAACCGGCAAAGACACAAAAATGCTTTACGCCGAAGCCCTGGCTATCCAGGCCAGGTTCGGCCTTGGCGGCTGGC
Organism: uncultured Pirellulales bacterium; assembly: GCA_964451425.1. Lineage (GTDB taxonomy): Bacteria > Planctomycetota > Phycisphaerae > Sedimentisphaerales > Anaerobacaceae > CS2-K091. The sequence goes on along the minus strand of CAYVIT010000001.1, from coordinate 33,629 downwards.
TCGCCGGTGGATTTATCGGCCTCGTCATCGCACTAAAACTGATTGGCCCGTCTCTAAGACGCCACAGGTCAGACTACGAAGCCGACAGGGCGGGCTGCCTGGCATGTGGTCGATGTTTCGAATATTGTCCCAAAGAGCACTCTAAGCGCAAGCAAGCAAAAGAAACGATGAGTGAAAGCCGATGAAACTGGCGATTGACGATACACATAAAGCTCCATCCGGCAATAATAAGGTGTCAAGCCAATGGTATCACACCGCAGTAGCCGCTGCGGTCATAGGCAGCGTATTCTCTCTCATCGTGCTCGAACTGATGCTATTCAACTACTTTCAGAGAACGGTCGCAGAACCCAAACGAGATGATAAGCTGGAAGAGCTCAAAATACAACTTCGCCAATCCCTCAATGACCAGCAGCTCTTGTCCCAGCTCCAGGAGCTGGACGTAAAGAGCATACCCGACCCAAACCTGGCAAAGCAGCTCAATCTGCTCAAATCAGAATTTCCCGCCAACCCACAGGACCAGCAGCTCTTGTCAAAAATGCGCAATGTGTACAGGCAAATCAGACAAAACAGGATTCGCAAATTGGACTTGCAGATTAGGCAAATCAGGATGCGAAGATGGAACTTCTCCCACAGAGGAAGTTACCTGCTACTGGGCGGTGTCGTAGTATTTCTAATCGGCGTCAAATCCGCTCACCGCTACAAAAACAAGCTGCCCGCACCCCAGCCGGCGCCTGACAGACTCAACGAGCAGCTCCGAAGGGCAATATACGCTCGATGGACCGTAACCGTAGGCTTAACTCTACTCGCCTCATCAGCGCTGTTCCTTGCAACAAGGCCCTGGATTGATTTCACTACAGCCGACACCACGATTGCTTCTTTCCCTACGATGGAAGAGATTAAAAAAAATTGGCCTCGGTTTCGCGGGCCAGGCGGACTCGGAATATGTGCCGATACAAATGTCCCCGCAAAGTGGAATGGCACGACAGGCGAAGCTATTTTATGGAAAACCAAGGTCCCCCTGCCGGGCCACAACTCGCCCATCGTCTGGAACGATCGCGTCTTTGTCACCGGGGCCGACCCCAATACATGCGAAGTGTTCTGCTTCGGCGCACTTTCAGGCAGGCTTCTATGGAATCGTCCCGTCAAAAGCACGCCACAAGGCGCCGAGCCGATTGACGTAATGGAGGATACCGGCTTCGCCGCATCCACCGCAGTAACAGATGGTCGCCGGGTGTGCGCCATTTTTGCAACCGGCGATGTCGGCTGTTTTAACTTCGAAGGCAAGGAATTATGGACAAGAAACCTGGGTGTACCCGACAGTGCCTATGGCTATGCCTCTTCAGTGGACATGTATCGAAATCTGGTGATTATTCAATACGACCAGGGAGCCGCCGATGACGAAATTTCGAAGTTAATAGCCTTAGATACATTTACAGGCCGCACCGTCTGGGAAACAAAACGGCCCGTCCCGAATTCATGGTCCTCACCAATAGTAATCGAAGTGGCGGCTCAACCTCAGATAATTACCTGCGGCGACCCATGTGTCATAGCATACAATCCGAGCAACGGCACGGAAATCTGGCGCGCCAAATGTCTCGGCGGTGAAATTGCACCTTCACCCATTTACACCGCAGGCCTGATAATCGCTATAGAACCCTACGCCACAATGGTTGCCATAAGACCGGATGGCAAGGGGGACGTTACAAAAACACATATCGCATGGAAAGCTGATGAAAGTACGCCGGACATCTCCTGCCCTGTCAGTAATGGCGAATTCATATTTATGCTGACAACAGAAGGATTTCTAACCTGCTACAAAACCGCCGATGGAACGAAGCTGTGGGAGCATGAGCTCCAAAAGAATTTCCTCGCATCCCCAAGCCTCGTCGGCAATCGCCTGTACATGCTCAGCGAAAAAGGTGTTATGTATATCGCTGAGGCCGGAGCCGAATACAAAGAGCTGGCCAAATGCCAGCTTGGCGAGGAATGCTACGCCTCACCTGCTTTTATGGACGGTCGAATCTACATCCGGGCCATAAAGAACTTATACTGCATAGGGACGACCAATTGATGGATGAGCTGGATTTGACATTTGTGTCTGAGGCCGTTGAGAAAATTGGTACCGGACAAGAAAAGGTACTCGAAATTCTCCAGGCCCTCCAGGGACACTACGGCTACCTGCCCACCGAAGCCCTCGAACGGGTCTGCGAGCTTACAGAAATCACACCTGCATCCATCACCGGCGTCTCCACTTTCTATAGCCAGTTCAGACACCACCCCGCCGGCCGACATACGGTTAAGGTATGCATCGGAACAGCCTGCCACGTTAAGGGCGGTGAGCAGATTTATGACGCCTTCCAGCGAGACCTCAACATCCCGGAGGGCGAGGATACGGACCCGCAAAAATTGTTTACTATCGAAAAAGTCGCCTGCCTGGGATGTTGTATGCTCGCCCCTGCGATACAGATTGATGATATTACATACGGACACCTGACGTCAGACAAGGTCCCGATTGTCCTCAGGGACTTCCTCGAACAGCAAAAAGCTCAGGCCCGACAAGCCAAAGGCCGGTCCCACATAAAAAGCGATGGAATCCTCGGTGAAATCCGGATATGCCTTGATTCAAGTTGTGTCGCCAGCGGCAGTGCTAAAATATACCAGGCTTTAAAAAAAGCCGTTAAAGAAACGGGTGCAAAAGTCATCGTCAAAAGTGTCGGGTGTACAGGGATGTCTTTCCTGGCGCCGCTTGTAGAAGTGGTCCTGGCTGATGGGCCTTCGTTTCGCTATGCACAAGTCATGCCCGACGACGCCAGGGCCATTGTACTCAGGCACTTCAAACCCAAACAGACTACCCGGAAAATCAGAAACACCATCTCCACAATGCTGGATAAACTGTTGACCGACAAGACCTGGGAGCCGATAACACGCTATTCGATCGACGTACGGGACAGGCCGGTGGCCGGCTTCCTAAATAAGCAGGTACATATCGCCACCGAGCACTGCGGTTGTGTTGACCCTCTTGACCTCGATGAATATATTCACAACGGCGGCTTCAAGGCACTGAGAAAAACTCTGTCTGAGATGAATCCCCAGCAGGTTATCTCCGAAATCAAAAAAAGCGGACTGCGAGGAAGAGGTGGTGCCGGTTTCCCCACACACCTCAAGTTGTCTTCCGTATTTGACAGTAAACATGAGAAAAAATACGTAATCTGCAACGGTGATGAGGGTGACCCCGGTGCCTTTATGGACCGCATGTTGATTGAGTCGTATCCGTACCGGCTTATCGAAGGCATCGCTATAGCGGCTTATGCCGTAGGTGCTGATGAAGGTCTCCTTTACATTCGTGCGGAGTATCCCCTTGCCGTCAAACGAATGGGCCAGGCGATAAATACTTGTCAGCAGCGGGGATTCCTCGGCGATAAAATCTTTGAAAGCTCCTTTTCACTTCAGTTAAAAATCGTGCACGGTGCCGGCGCTTTTGTATGCGGCGAGGAGACCGCCCTGATAGCCAGTATAGAGGGGCGCCGCGGTATGCCCCGCCTCCGCCCGCCCTACCCGGCAGAAAGCGGCCTTTGGGGCAAACCGACCCTCATCAGCAACGTGGAAACCTATACTGTTATGCCCTGGATTATTCGCAACGGACCCGATGCCTTCGCACAACTTGGCACAGCCGACAGCAAGGGAACAAAAGTCTTTGCGCTGGCAGGAAAAATAGCACGAGGAGGCTTGGTTGAAGTGCCGATGGGCATTTCCATACACCAGATTATAGAAGACATCGGCGGAGGAATTGCCGAAGGTTTGAGATTAAAGGCCGTACAGGTCGGAGGTCCCTCCGGCGGTTGTGTCCCCGTCAAGATGACACATATTCCCGTGGACTATGAAACGCTCAACGATATTGGGGCGATGATGGGCTCCGGCGGCATGGTCGTGCTCGATGAATCAGACTGCATGGTCGACATCGCCAGATACTTCCTCGATTTTACACAGAATCAATCATGTGGAAAGTGCACTTTCTGCAGAATCGGGACCCGGCGTATGCTCGATATCCTCGAACGCCTGTGTGAAGGCCAAGGCAAAAAAACAGACATTCAGGAACTGGAACACCTCGCAAAAATGATTCAGAATACAAGTCTGTGCGGCCTCGGCAGAACAGCGCCGAATCCGGTCCTGTCAACAATCAGGTACTTCCGGGAAGAATACTTGGCCCACCTCAACAAACGCTGTCCCGCCGGCAGATGCAAGGCCCTTATTACATATTCGATAACGGACGATTGCATTGGCTGCACCTTGTGCGCCCAGCATTGCCCCGCCAATGCCATTGAAATGAAACCGTACCAGAAGCATGAAATCGACACGGAAAAATGTATCCGCTGCGGGACATGTAAAAGTGTATGCCAATCTGACGCGGTTAAGGTCGAGTGATAATGCCAAAACTGACCATAGACAACAAGAAGGTAAAAGTCGATAACGGCGCAACGATTCTTGATGCCGCCGGCAAACTGGGAATTGAAATTCCCACGATGTGTTTCCTGAAAGGGTACAAGGCCTCCACAAGCTGCATGTTGTGCGTTGTCAAAGTAAATGGTTCCGACAAGCTGCTTCCGGCCTGTGGTACTATCGCACAGGAAGGTATGAAAGTTGAAACCGACTCCGACGAAATCCGCCAAGCCAGAAAGACCGCCCTGGAATTATTGCTCAGCGACCACGCCGGCGATTGCATCGGACCCTGCCAGGCCGCCTGTCCCGCCCATATGAACATTCCCCTGATGATTCGCCAAATCGCCGCCGGTAAACTCCGCGATGCAATCGTAACGGTCAAAAAAGACATCCCCCTGCCCGCCGTCCTCGGCCGAATCTGTCCAAAGCCCTGCGAACAAACATGCAGAAGGGTCCAGTTCGATAAGGCCGTCTCAATTTGCCTCTTGAAAAGGTACGTCGCCGATGTCGACCTGAAAGCTGACAACCCATATATCCCGGAATGTAAAAAAACCCGGAATAAACAAGTGGCAATTGTTGGAGCAGGACCCGCAGGATTATCAGCCGCTTATTATTTGCTCACAGACGGGTATAGCTGCACAATTTTCGATGACCACGAAAGCCCGGGCGGTATGCTGCGATACGGCGTTTCGCAGGACAAGCTCCCGACAGATGTACTTGACGCCGAAATTGCATCGATTAAAAAACTCGGTATGGTCTTTAAAGGTCAAATGCCTATAGGCCACGCCTTAAAAATGGAAGAATTGCGAAAAGACTTTGATGCCGTACTTATTGCAATTGGCCAGACAAAGCCCGGTGATGTTGAATCTACGGGGCTTGAGACATCCCCTAATGGCATCGCAATCAACCCAAGAACATATCAAACGAATCTGACCGGCGTTTTTGCCGCCGGCGCTGCCGTTCGCAAGAGCAAGCTCGCGGTCAGGGCCGTTGCGGACGGCAAGGAAGCCGCCTTGGCAATCGGCCAATTTTTGTCCGGCCAAGCCGTGACAGGGCCGCCTCACGTGTTTAACACGCGGTTGGGTAAGCTGGAAGACAACGAGATAGAAAGATTTGTCGCCGATGCCGGCAAAGCCGAACGACTGACACCCTCGCCCGAAGGCGCAGGATTCACCGATGACCAGGCCCGGGCCGAGGCTGCTCGATGCTTGCACTGTGACTGCCGAAAACCGCAAAACTGTAAACTAAGGCAATACGCCCAACAATACGGAGCCAAACCGGGACGCTATAAGGGCGGGCGCCGTTCCTTTGTTCAGCACCTGCAGCACACCGACATAATCTACGAACCAGGCAAGTGCATAAACTGCGGATTGTGTATACAGATTACCGCTGAAGCCGGTGAATCGCTCGGCTTGACATTTATAGGCCGCGGATTTGACGTCCGGGTCGCAGTACCTTTTGAACGTTCAATCGCTGAAGGCCTGAAGCTCGCAGCGAAAAAATGCGTCGAAGCGTGCCCAACCGGAGCACTCGTCTTCAAAACAAAAAATTGACAGGACTTACCCCTCCGATTGAATCCTCTTTTCATCACTATTACTGCCCATCCAGGGACACGATTCTTTCTGGGGACAATGGGTACAACTGTGCCTTTTCGAAAACAAGGGCAGGAAAACAAACGCAACAAGAGCAAATGCAACAAGCAGAACAACCATCAACCAGGAGAAACTCAGTACCGCAAAAACAACGCCTGCAATAACCGGTAGGAACCACAAAGGCACAATAACCGGGATATGCTTCTTGAACTTTTCCCTGAAAAGGCTCACATCTGCTTTCTCTCGAAGCCTTGAAGCTATACGGCCATACCCGCAGGGACAGTTCATTGTATTATGACGCTCGCAGTATGGACACAAAAATATCATAATCCAGAACGCCCCGGCCACACTGTAAATCACGTATGCACTTGCACAAATCCATCCCCATACCGGATTGGCGAATCCTGTAATGAAAATGGCGCCCCCAAGTAATGTCATAGCAACGTAGGGTAGGTTATTAACAATCTGTCGGGTATACGAATACTCCTCTATCAGGGGACCCTCGTTAATTTCGTTACGATTGTTGGATGCCTCTTCATTCATAATAAATAAAATCCTTTATCATCAATCGAAGCTGCTTTACTAACATATTTACCTATTTTTTACTGAACTAACGCAGCCATTTTCCAGTAAATAATCTTCTGCAGACTCGATATTGAGCCGCAGATTATACAACGTAGTGTTGAAACGGTATACAATAAATCGAACAAAAAATAAGATTGACATGCAATTCAAATTTTAGTATAAAAACAGCGGCCATAATTTATTGTCTATTTTGGAGGTATATTATGAAATTTCAAAGAATGGTCAATCACTACGTATTGGCACTGGTCTTTGGCTTCACAGTCTGTGCAATGTGCACCGGCTTTTATACAACCGTCAAAGCGGCCGACTGGCCCAACTGGCGCGGACCGAACCACAACGGTATTTCAAACGAAACAGGATGGCTCGCAACCTGGCCCGAGGCCGGTCCAAAAGCGCTCTGGGAAAAAACACTTGGACCGGGTTTTGCCTCGATGGCCGTAGCTGACGGCCGAGTCTACGCAATGGGCAACATCAACGATAATGATATACTCTATTGCCTCGATGCCGATACCGGAAAAGAAGTATGGAAAAAATCCTATCCGTGTCCGTTATTCAAAAAAAACCATGAAGGCGGTCCCGCCGCCACTCCAACCGTTAGTGGTGACTCCGTTTACACCTTTAGCAAAAATGGTGACGCCATACGCTTCAAGACGGCATCGGGCGAGATAGTCTGGCACAAGAAGCTGAACGAGGACCTGGGCTTTAAGCACCCCACCTGGTACTTTGCCGGCTCGGCATTAATCATCGATAATATAGTTATTCTTAACGCCGGCTCTTATGGTGTCGGCCTCAATAAAGCCGATGGCAGCATAATATGGGAAAACGGCAAAGACGCCGCCGGATATTCGACCGCTGTCCCTTTCACCATCGACGGCCAAAAACGCATCGCTTTATTCACAGCAAGGGAAATGGTGGCTATTGTACCTAAAACCGGAAAGATTCTCTGGAAGATCCCCTGGAAAACCAGCTACGACGTCAACGCCGCAGATGCTATTATCGAGGGCAACAAGATATTCCTCTCTTCAGGATATAACAAGGGCTGCGCAGTTTACACATTCAGCTCTTCCGATTTCACTGAAGATTGGCAAAACAAGAAAATGCGAAACCATTTCAACAGTTGTGTCCTCTGGAAGGGATATATTTACGGTGTCGATGATGCTCCCTCCATATCATGCCTGGATTTCAAGACAGGCCAGGTCAAGTGGGAACAGAGAGGATTCGGCAAGGGAAGCCTTATGCTCGCCGATGGAAAGCTTATCATTCTAAGCGATAAAGGAAAGCTGGCGATTGCAGAGGCTTCGCCGACAGAATACAAGGAGCTCGCATCGGCCCAGGTTTTGCCAAAAAAAAAGTGCTGGACAGTACCCGTCCTGGCCAACGGCAGAATCTACGCTCGCAACAATCCCGATGGACAGCTCGTTTGTCTTGATGTCAGCGGCAAATAATAAAATGCTCTCAGGTCGGTTTTATTGAAATTAAACTGAAAATTATCAAAAGTAATTTCTACGCAAAGATAGCTCCATAAGCTTCTCATTCGAGGTCTGCGATTATGTTAAGAACAATTAAAGAATATTGCTCTCATATCGCACTATACCTGCTCATCCTGAGCATTCACAATGGTGCACACGCGGCGGACTGGCCACAGTGGCGAGGACCAAACCGCGACGGCGTATGGAACGAAAAAGGTATCGTCAAAAAATTCACCACTGAGCAATTGCCAATCCGCTGGCGCGCTGAAATCTCAAACGGCTACAGCGGGCCGACCGTCGCCGAAGGCCGTGTTTATATCACCGACCGCTTGACTGCGCCTGAACAAGTCGAACGCGTCCTCTGCTTCGACGCTATGACCGGCAAACCAATCTGGTCCTACGAGTATAAGTGCAAATATGAAAGGTTCGAACATCGTGATGGCCCCCGAGCTTCGGTCACCGTCGACGACAATTGTGCCTACTCCCTCGGCGCTATGGGAAACCTGTTTTGTTTTGATGCGGCAAAGGGAAATGTTCTCTGGAGCAAAGACCTCAACGCCGAATACAAAATTAAAATGCCTCTCTGGGGTATTGCCGCCGCACCACTCGCAGAAAATGATTTACTCATAGTGCAAATCGGCGGAAGAGAAAACGCCTGCCTCGTTGCGTTTGATAAAGCTGCCGGGACCGAAAAATGGCGGGCTCTAAACGACTCCGCCTCATATTCGGCGCCCATCATTATTGAACTGGCCGGCAGGCCCGTGCTTCTCTGCTGGACAGGCCAGACGGTGGTCGGCCTCAATCCAAGTACCGGAAAGCTCTATTGGCAGCATCTCTACCCCCAGGCTCGCATGGTCCACAACATTTCCACCCCAGTCTTCAAAAACAACTATCTTTTCGTAACCAGCTTCTTTGATGGCTCACTTCTGTTGAAAGTTAATCCCGACAGGCTCTCCGTGGAAAAACTCTGGCAGCGAAAAGGCCGCAGCGAAAGAGATACAGACAGTCTCCATTGCTGCATATCCACCCCCCTCTTGCTCGGTGATTACATCTACGGCGTGGATAGTTACGGCGAGCTTCGATGTCTCAACCTTTACACCGGCGACCGTATCTGGGAAAGCCTCGACGCCGTCCCCAAAAACCGCTGGGCCAATATCCACATGGTACAACACGAAGACAAAATATGGATGTTCAACGAAAGCGGCGAGCTTATCATCTGCAAACTCTCACCGCAGGGATTCCACGAAATCAGCCGCACCAAACTCATAAAGCCCACCAAGGGCCAGCTCAACCGCGGCGTCTGCTGGTCCCATCCCGCCTTCGCCTACAAACACGTCTACATCAGAAACGACGAAGAGCTCGTCTGCGCAGACCTCTCCGAAAAAAAAATAAATACCGCCCTTGCCGGCCGTTAAAATACCAACTAATCCCCCAAAATAATCCTTGAATCCAGCCGACTTTTAGGTTACACTCTTTTTTTATATAAAACCAAATTGCCATCAGACTATTGAATTTGAAAAAGGAGGCAGTCAATGAATCGTCGCACATTTCTTAAACAAAGCACCGCTCTTGGAGCAGGACTCACCATTCTAAAATCAGGAATCCTCAGGGCAGGTAACTCACCGAACGAAAAGCTCAACATCGCCGTCATAGGCGTCGCCGGTCGAGGCGGCGCAAACCTCAACAATGTCAAAAGCGAGAATATCGTCGCCCTCTGCGACGTCAACGCCAAAAATCTCGCCAAGGCAGCCAGCCAGTTTCCCAATGCAAAAACCTATTCGGACTGGCGAAAGTGCCTCGACCAAAAGGACATCGACGCCGTCGTCTGTTCCACCACAGACCATACACACGCATTCGTCAATGTCTGGGCGATGAACCGAGGCAAGCACGTCTACTGTGAAAAACCCCTTGCAAACTCCGTACACGAGGCACACGTCGTCCGCCAGACTTACCTTAAAAACAAGAACAAACTCGCAACACAGATGGGCACGCAGATTCACGCCAGCGATAATTACCGCCGTATGGTTGAGCTCGTCAAGCGAGGCGCAATCGGCACCGTAAAGGAAGCTCGCGTCTGGTGCAACCGCACGCCCAAAGGCGGCAGCTACCTGCCCGAAGTCAAGCCCGTACCCGACCACATCAACTGGGACCTCTGGCTCGGCCCGTCGCCATATCATCCATACAACCCAGGATACTTCGGCGGCTGCCTCGCATGGAACATCTTCTGGGACTTCGGCAGCGGACAAATCGGCGATATGGGAAGCCACATGATGGATATGGCCTACTGGGCACTCGACCTCAAGCTCCCTACTACCTGTAAGGCCGAAGGAACTCCCGTCAATACCGATACCTGTCCCCAATGGCTCACCGCAGAATGGGACCATCCCGCAAACGACTGGCGCCCGGCCGTTAAGGTCTACTGGTACGATGGCACCAAAAAACCCGGTATGCCCTCCGAGGCATTCGACCGCGAAAAGCTCTTCAAGGGCGTCATCTTCAAGGGAGACAAGGGTTGGCTCGTGGCCGACTATGACTGGCGAATCCTCATGCTCAGAGGCGATATGACCCATTACAAATCGCCAAAACCCGAGGATTTGATACCGAGCTCGCCGGGCCATCACAACGAATGGCTCATCGGCTGCAAGACAGGTAAACCCACTCTCTGCAACTTCGATTATTCCGGTGCGCTCATCGAGAGCAACATGCTGGCACTGGCCGCATATCGCGTCGGCAAAAAACTCGACTACGACGCCAAGAACATGAAGGCCACAAACTGTCCCGAGGCCGACAGGTACATCCGAAAATCGTACCGGCAAGGCTGGGTCCTGAACGGATAATCCGTTAAAGCAGTGCTGCGTTAGAACCAAATGGCAGTTCTTCCTCAGACATATCCACCTTGCCATGCAAGGCCGGATTGTTTCTGGTTTGAACCATACAAATACGCAAAGTAATATCTAATGCGACGGAAAGTAATAAAAATCCATACGCTCTTCATCTGTTTAGCTATAACCGCCTTTTGCGCTCAGGATTCCATTGCACAGAGAAAGCTCGAAATACAACCTTCGGCAGCAAAGGTGGGCAAATACGAAAAGCTCGAAATCCTTATCGAGACAGATACTACCTACGACAATCCATTTGACCCCGACCAGATCGATTTGACAGTTACTTTGAAAACGCCCGACAACAAACAAATCGTGCTTCCCGCCTTTTACTGTCAGGACTACGAACGCCGCAAATTCGACCGCCAGCGCGGAAGGGCCAACTGGTACTACCTTATCGGCCAAGGCTCATGGAAGGCACGCTTCGCCCCCGCCCAGACCGGCACGTACTCGGCAACGGCAGCGCTAAGGGACAAAAACGGTACAATCCATTCACAAACCGTAAAATTCGACAGCATACCATCTTCGAAAAAAGGCTTCATCCGGGCCAGCCGCAAAGACCCGCGCTTCTTTGAATTCACCGAAGGCGCTCCGTTCTTCGCCATCGGGCAAAACCTCGCTTTTATCGGCGAAGGTCAATATGTAAATCTCACAAGAGCAGAACAGATTTTCGAAAAGCTCTCGCGCAACGGCGCCAACTTCCTGAGAATCTGGACCTGCTGCCAGGATTGGGCAATGGCTATCGAGGCAAGAAAAAGTGCCTGGGACCGCTCCTGGCACCGAAGAAAAATCATTGTCCCCATACCGGGCGGCGAAAATGACCCATCCCCACGCAAGTGCGTCAAGCTCGAAGGCAACGGAGCTTCAATCGACGTCTCGCCCTCACATCCGGTAGCCCTGCGCCCCGGCACACGCTACATCCTCACCGGCCAATTCATGGCAGATGGCCCCACCGCCCTGCGTGTCAACCTCTCACACGCCAATGGCCAACAGAGCTTCGACACACTCCCGAAACGCAAATGGAAAAAATTTAAGATAGAGTTTAACACCGGCCAAAATGATTTCTGGCTCGGCAGGCTGGCCATCAGCTTCGTCGGCTCAGGCACAATCTGGCTCGACAATCTTTCTCTCAAAGAAGCCGGCGGAGGAGCAGAACTTCTCTGGGAAGCCGACGTCAATCGTCCCATAAGGGGCGTCTACAACCAGCTCGATTGCTTCATGCTCGATAAGCTCATCGAATCAGCCGAGCAAAACGGCATCTACCTGATGTTATGCCTTATCACCAGAGACCTGTATATGAACACACTCTCCATCGAGAACAGCCCGGAATATCAGCAGGCCATTCTCGGTGCCAAAAAATTTATGCGTTATGCCGTTGCCCGTTGGGGCTATTCCACTAACGTTGCCGCGTGGGAATACTTCAATGAGATTGACCCAGGCCTGCCCACCGACCGCTTCTACGCCGAAGTCGGCGAATACCTTGAGCAAATCGACCCCTACCACCATTTACGCACCACCAGCACATGGCATCCTTCAGCCAAAGACTGCCGCCACCCCGACATCGACATAGGCCAGTTACATCACTATATGCGCCCGGTGACAAAAGAAAACTACAAAGACGAAGTGGCCGTCATTATCGACAAGACCAAATTTCTAAGAGAGAATTCCCCAGGCAAGCCCGTCCTGATTGGCGAATTCGGCCTGGCCACCCCCAAATGGGGACTCAGTGACGATATGAAAAAGGACACCGAGGCGGTCCACTTCCACAATTCCCTCTGGGCCTCCGCCTTCGCAGGCACGTCGGGCACAGCGATGTTCTGGTGGTGGGATCAGCTCGACCGCCAGGATATTTACAGCCACTATAAACCCCTGGCCGATTTCCTCTCTGACGTATCCTTTGCCGGCCTGCGCCAGCTCAATGCTGACGCCTCCGATAATCAGCTTCGCCTGCTCGGCTGTCAGGCAAGCGACTTCGCATACCTATGGCTCTTCAATCCCAAGGCCGCCTGGTCCGGCATAGTAATCGAAAAGAACCAGCCGACCGAAATCGAAGACGCTACAATTTCGGTTCGCGACCTCCCGCCCGGCACCTACAACATCGAATGGTGGAACACGCACGACGGCACTATAATTAAAAAGCAGCAGGTCTCGCTCACGGCAAGCCCACTTAAAATCCCCGTCCCCCCATTCACCCGCGACATCGCCTGCAAAATCAGGCCTTAGGCCCATGGGTGCGGACTCCTGTTTTTATAAAACGAACTGTGATAAGCCGATAGGCTATCGCCAGAACAAAGACAAATAAAATCAATCCCATTATACGATAAGTCAGGTGGTTGGTCAGAGAACCATATTTACGAGACTCTGAGAACGCCTCTATCGCTGCCAAAAGTTCTTTGATATCCGTTGCCGCCTGCGAAGTCTGTTCAGCCGCACCCCGGTACTCCTTAATACTAAAAGATGAGGTTGAATCCCCGGGTGCTTTGCCTTTGTTAAATCCCTGGACTACTTCACCTGTCGCCTTGGCCGCACCCTCCCAGACCTTGGCTGTTTCCGAAGTATCTTTCGCCAATGCGTTCAGCTTCTCAACGGTCTCGTTCACGGCAAGGGTGGTCTTCTCGACCTGTGCCAGTGTTTTTTGCAGGTTCGCCTGCTTGCGGTCAACTTCATCAACAAATTGTGTCAACTCCTTGCCAAGCTGCTCCGGCAATTGCTCAACCGATATCGCCATTTTGGCGCTGCTTTCGGAAAACTTAGTAAAACTGTCGAGAAACGACTTGAGCATATTCGCATCTTCCAGTTCGTACAGCAGCAATTCCATCTGCCAGCGCGAAGACTCCGGCAATTCGCGAACGACATCCGAAAAACGCTCGGCCGTATCCCTGAACTGATATATCGCCGACGCGGTCCGGTCGACGCCTTCCATTGCTCTAAAAGGCGTCATAGGCAAGTTGAGTACGGTCATAAAAGGATTCGGCTGGCCCTTCTTAACCTCTGTCGCATAAACAATCACGTTGTAAAAAGTCCCGCTTATCGGATTGACATTGGCGAATTCGGCTATATTTTTCGCAGTCGCCTCAAAAACATCGTCTTTGAGAAAGATATGTCCGATGCGTTCGATTTCCGCCTCCAAACGTTTGGCCGCCTTGACCCCGATTTCCTGGCCTTCAGCAAACAACGTGCTCCCTTCACCTTCTTCAAGATAGATTCTAAAGCGCGTACATAAGGCCCATACCTCGATAAAAGCAATCACGGGATCGTCATGGTCCAGTATCGCATTAAAACCCTGTACCATACGTGCCCTCATCTGGAGGGTGGTCTTTTCCACTCTCTTGGTTTGCAGTCGCTCATTCAGCTCATTTGCCGTCTGCCTCAACGTTGCCTTGTAATATTCCGCAAAGTTGTCAAGCTGTTCACGAATATCTTCCTTCGATATCCGACCGTTTGTCGGGGCTATCCCGGAGCCGAGCGTATGCACGTCTTTCGTTCCGCACCCCCCCATAAACACTAAGAAAATGACCGTCAGGACCAGGGCCAAAATTGTATATTGTTCTTTTTTCGATTGGTTACATTCCATAACGTGCATCCTTCCATTAATACTTTAGTTTTCTAATAGAGACAAAAAGAGCTGTTTTATTGCCCTTTCCGGACTACTTTATTATATACTCTTGAGACCGAACCTTGTTCTTCTTCACAAAATCGACCAGATTATAGCTTTCCTTCGCCTGTCGAAGCCCCTCCTTTTCAATGTCCTTCTCACGGTTAACTGCCTCGTAATCTTCGAAAAATCAGGATATTTAGTTATCATAAACGACACCCTTCCCTGGGAGTTGATATATCACCTCGAAACTATATATTCATACATATCATTAATAATAGCAATGCAATTCTAACTTCCAAATCAATAAGTTCCAAAAATAATCCGATATCATTAAACACATACCATGTTCAAAATCCATCTCCCCCTGATAAACGAACAACCTGCCCTTAGTAAAAAACAATGGCCACAAACCATTTAATCAAAAGAGTCCAAAAAATACCGGTCGATTACCTGCCGCTTCTGTTAAATCCTTGCCCATACCAACCTTTCATTCTATAGTTAAAGTAGTTTCGCCGGTACAGCCGATAGGCAATTAAGGCTTTGTTATAAGATACGGAGAAACAATTATGGAAGATATTACCCTGGACAAAATTAATACGGTAGGACAATTTCCAGAACGGATTGCCGGGCCCCATTCCGGTTTCAGATTACGTTCCTTTGGCTTCCTGTATCTGGCAATAGGTGGCATTTTCCTATGGTTCGTAATTATGGCTCCCGGTATTATCAAAGCTACCGAGCCGGAGTATTACGTTCCCCACGCCTGTGAATGCCTTGAGTGCCTGCACGGCTATCAAAAAGGCCCTGATGGTCATCTTTATTGTGCAAAATATCCGCCAAAGGAAATTCTGGACCGGAATATCTCCCCATTTATAAAGAAAGCTCGTCTCATTACAGGCGCCGTTTTCGGCATTCTTGGATTGCTCTTTGCTGTCCTTATGACTATCTCCGGATTTCTGTGGCTGCTCGGCTTATGGATACCAGCCAGACCTGCACGTTGGTATACGGTGATATGCCGACTCGCCCCTCTAATAGTCATTTTGCTCTGGACAATCGCCTTTTCTATGAAGGCTATTTATCCAATTCCACCAATGTAACACGGCCAAAATTAAAAGCTGCTCCTTTGATTTCTTGTCTTTTCAAATATTACCTCTAAAATCTTATATTGCCCCTTCCCTGAAATACGCAATTGGAGGGATGTCACCCATCGTCTTAAGACCGGCTCCTGCCTCAAGAACAGACCTCACTGCGTTAAGGGTGACGGCACATGTGGCTATATCGCCGTTAACACCGCCGGCAATTTTGGATTGAATTGTAGGCTGACCATCAATATGCACCTGGTCATAAGATTCGCGTTCACCGACTGCAGCCCTGAAAATTAAAGTAATAACCTCCGTATCGCCTACAAAACCCCTGCCTACCTGATGCACTCCACAGACCATACCCTTGGAAATCGGTTTGTAACCGGTTTTTATATCTCTGTCCGCCATTACCGGCTCAAGGCTCTCGGTATTGCGGTCGAGTTTCCAGCCGAGTCTGTTGGCAATAAAATCTACAGACTCAGGTAAACCTACATGTCTTAGTGTACCCTCTTTCTTCTTGACTTCAAATTCTTCTACCGTCAGGCCGGCGCCTATTTTTCGCTGAAATGGAATTCGGCGAATCGAAGCATCCTGCACCCTCCGGACTTCTACTCTTTTGACTTCCTGGCAAACACCCGTCAAAACCGTTGGAAGAAAATCCATCAAATATCCGGGATTAACTCCCGTACCAAGACATACAACACCGTTTTCGCGACATATTTCATCAATCCTGCTCGAAACTTCAGGTTGAGTATTCCACGGAAAGAAAAGTTCTTCACAGGTGGAAATAATATGAATTTTAGCTTTGGCAAGTTCGACAATCTGGCTTTCAAGGACGACAAGGCTGCTGACAGTTGTAACTAATGCGACTTCAACGGACTTACCCTTAATCGCATCACTAAGATTGCTGCTGACCGTGATTCCAAGCGGCTCGATACCGCACAATTCACCAAGCTCTCTGCCGGCTTTGTCAGCAGCAGGGTCGACTGCCCCGACGATTTTGAAACATCCCCGCTCCACCGCATACTTAACCAATATTTGTCCGAGAGGACCAATTCCCAGGTGAAGCGTGTTTATCATCTTCATCAATCCTTTACTTATTTGAAATCGAATTTTTCACAGCAATCTCATATTTAGTCCGCAGTCGCAATGTGGATTCTTGTTTTTACCATTCCCGCGATGTACCTAATCCACTTACAAAAGGCTAAGCGGATGCTTACGATTCTTCAACGGTAACTCAACCGGCGCGTTCAGCCGGTGCGATTCATATACCGCCAATATCATCTCCAACGCCGCCCTCCCGTCATACGCGCTGCCCTTTGGCTGCGTGTCCGTCTCAATGGCCTGAATCAAATCGAGTGCAATCAGGCGATTACCGAAACTGTGGTTGGAGTCATTACGACTTTCCGGTTTGCTAATCCCGGCACTGGATATCTGCGTCCATCGGGCATTGCTCCGTCCCGGCTGCCAGGAAGGGTCTTCAACGAACCATACCTCGGGCAGGGCGCCGGTTGTCATTGTAATTATTCCCTTGCTTCCGTAAATGTGCAGGCCAAAGCGTTTCGCAATACCGTCTCTGGCACGCTGCGTCGAGAAATAACCCGTCGTCGTTTTATCAAAATGATACATCGCGTGGATTTCATCACCGGCAAGCAATCCAATACCCTCCGCCCCCTCACGCACCTCCTTTCGCGTCACCGGCTTTCCACTGTCTCTGACGCAAGCAAAACACCACTGTGGATCACCGGCAAATAATCGCATCAGGTCCATAACGTGCGTACCTAACACCATAAGGTCCTCACCGCCCCCCCGACGGTCCTCCTTGCCACGCCCTCGCAGTTCAAGTATGTCCCCAAGTCTGCCCTCCGCGATGATTCTCTGAACGTGCTGAAGTGTCGGGCTGTAGTGGGTTTGATGAGCAATTGCCAGTTTCAAATTCCGCTTTTCAATCGCAGCGACCATTTCGTCGGCCTGTTCGAGGCTCTGGCACATGGGCTTTTCAAGAAATACGTGACAGCCATACTCCGCACACGCCAGCACCATGTCACGGTGACAGTCCAGCCAACGGGGAGCTACACTTACGATTTGCGGACGCTCCTTCTCTAACATCTCACGGTAATCGGCATACGCTTTGGACACCTTGAGCCGCTTGGCTGCCGCCGCTCGCCCTTTCTCGTTTTCGTCTGCTACAGCCACCACCTGAACCTGTTCCATATCGTTCCACACCACGTCCAGCCCATGACCGTAATTGCCCCGCCCCGTCCTTCCGATGACCACAGCTCGATACTTCGGGCCTTTGGCTTTTGAACAACCATTCCACCCCGCAGCCAGAACTCCCAATCCAACAGCAGTTTTCCTGATAAATTCCCGTCGTTTCATAGATTCACTCCAACTTTGCAGTCCGCTCGCATGTTCAACCGCTAACCCACCTGTCCACCTATCTACTGCTCCCCTGCTCTAATAAAAAAGCTCGCTTTCAGCGTGCTTTCTTATTGGGCGGTACTGGACTTGAACCAGTGACCTCCTGCGTGTCGAGCAGGCGCTCTATCCAGCTGAGCTAACCGCCCTTGTAAGCTTTGATATAATATCGTTAAAAAATACAAAGAGTCAAGAATTTTTTAATTTAGAGGATTTTTGAGTTAAAAGGGTCTTGCTGCTCGTGTGTGGTTAAATGGCGAGTGGTTAATTGGTGAGTCGTGAGTAAAATGCGGATGGGTATTTGGAGGCCGGTCAGTTCAGATTTCTGCGTATAACCACCGCCCCTGAAACTGTCCGCTCAGTATTATCGTCAATTTTCACAGTCATAGAGATTTGAACACTCTTGCAGTCCGACCCGTCATCCGTGAGGGTCTTAATGAAACTCATTGAAGTAACATTGTCACAAAGGACGTACTCCTGACCATCACTGTTGGTTATAAGATAAAGCTTTCTGTCGGCGCTGCTATATCGATATGTTATATCCTTGCCGTCGGCAGCAAAAAACGAACATTCATTTAAGGGCGAGCATGGATCAACGGGAGTCGCTGTGCGAAGCTGAGTCGTTATCCGATGCAATGCCTGCCGGGCGCTGTTCACTGCTTTGAAAATATCTTCGTTTTCGCAATAATTCATTATCGAGGCGTTGAAAGCAACCGCCACTGCCGCAAGTAACATGGCTGTTATCGCCAGCGCAATCAGCAATTCTACAATACTAAAACCATTTATGTTTCCGGCCTTTTTCATTTCGCTTCTCGTACCGGCTTGATAAGATATATCTTATTGTTCATCGTACCGAGCTCGAATCCATCTGGCGGAAGTGATTTCTTTGGAGTTTAGCAAAACTTTTACAGTTACTCTAACGAAGTAGCTGCCATGGTCGGTGAAAACCTGCTCAAAATTGGCCGCGCTGACATTTTCAACTGTAACCTGCTGGGAGTAACCGACAAACTCGTTCAAAACCAACCTCTCGGCATTTATAGGAGGAGAAAAAACCGCACCATCCAGGTCATCTAAATCGTCATAGTCTGCCAGCCCTGCCTCATCGGCTTCAGGGCCGAATGTAGAAATCCCAGTTTCCGGGTCAACCACCGGCAGCAGCATGGTAAGCTCTCTTATTTGCTCGGAAAGAAACTCAGCGGTCGATAATTCGGTCCCGGCAGCGTTAGCCCTGGTGAACGAGCTGTTGGATGCAACAAGACACATAACGGCAAGGCCTACAAGGATTATTGCAACCAAGACCTCTATAAGTGAAAAACCACCCTCGTATTCGGTATCCCGCATCTGGTATCTGTCCCCTATTCTCTGTTTTATCTGCCGGAGACAAGACTGGACATCTTAAATATCGGCAGAATAATACTCATCGCAATAAAACCGACCAAAACACCCATCAACACTATCATTATAGGTTCTATCATCGATGTCACCATCTTGATTACTGTTCTGAGCTCTCTTGCGTAATACTCGCTGACGTCCCTCAATACTTCACTCATCATACCGGAATCCTCTCCGCTCCTTATCATCTGGACGACATTGCTCGGCATTAAGCCGAAGCTTTTTTCCCCGCTTTTAGAAGCTCGCTGTAAACTGTCGGCTATCTTCTTGCCCTGACGAACATCCTCATACACCTTAAGCCACATTTCCTTGTAAAAGATATTTCCGGAAATCTGGGCGGTTATGGAAATGGTATTCAGAATCGGCACACCTGCCCGGCTCAGCACTCCCATTGTATGAAGGCTTCTTGTTATATAAAGACATCGGCACAGAGTTCTTATCAATGGCAAAAACAGCTTCATTTTGTCCCACCATAACTGGCCCACATCGGTACGAACAAAGTACCAAAATCCCCAAAAACCTCCGGCAACAACCGGGATAATAAGGAACCAGAAATTTCGCAGCGACGCGCTGGTCGCCATCAAAATCTTTGTCGGAACCGGCAGCAAATGCTCCTTTCCGGCGAATACGGTAGTGAACCTCGGCAAAACAAATACAAGCAGGAAAATCGTCACAGACACCGCCATAACTGCTATGATAATCGGATAAACGCTCGCCGATTTAACCTGTGAGTTCGTCTCTGCCTCCCTGTCCAGATACTCTGCTAACTTCTGCAGCATTTCACTAAGAGAGCCTGAAACTTCTGCTGCGCCAACCATATTTATATAAAGATTACTAAACAGATTAGAATGCTCGGCAAGAGCCTGAGAAAAACTCTGTCCACTTTCGATTTGATTCTTCAAATCCATAATGACAACCTTGAATTTCTGGTTATCATGCTGTTTAGCGATCGACTCAAGTGCATCCGGCAGACTTATGCCCGCACGTATCATAATTGCAAGCTGGTTTGTAAAGTTGAGAATATCCTTCTTACTCGGTCCGAACTCAAATCTAAATTGCCTTATTTTTCTCAGCCTGCCTTCAGGCTCACGGGCATGCGAAAGTTCGGACGACATCGGCACACGGGCACCGGAACGACCGCTGACTTCCTCAGGTTCGCTCTTGTGATACTGCTGCTGCTCTTTTTCCTGAGCCGCTGTAGCTTGAGTGGTTTCTTCGAACATATCGATATGTCCTATTCGTCCGTATCTATTTCTTCCGGAGACTGTATAACTTCAAACTGTTCTAATGGTGTAAGCAGCTTCTCCATTTTACCGGGACTGTTCGAACGTGTTATTGCTTCTTCTCTGTCTATGTAACCCTTGAAATACATCTCAACGATACTGTGGTCGAGATTTTGCATACCGACTCTGCGAGAGGTCTCGATAATATTCGGTATCTCATAAATTCTGTTCTCACGAACACAGTTCCTTACCGCTGATGTACAAAGCAATACTTCGGTACAAGGTACCATTCCCGGCTCATCTATCCTTCTAAACAGGGTCTGAGTGATAATGGCCTGAAGTGTATTCGCTAACATCGTACGAATCTGGTTCTGCTGACCTGAAGGATAAATATCTATTATACGCTCGACTGTCTGGGGCGCATTGACAGTGTGAAGTGTGCTGAACACAAGGTGGCCGGTTTCTGCTGCTGTAATTGTGAAGCTTGTAGTTTCCAGGTCTCGCATTTCGCCTACCATGATGATATCGGGGTCCTGCCGCAATACGTGCTTGAGACCCGATGCGAAATTCGGACAGTCATCCCCTATTTCACGCTGCTCAATCATACAGTTCTCGTTTTCAAGGCCATATTCGACGGGGTCTTCAAGGGTGATTATACGTTTCCTGTATTTTGAATTTATCTGTCCTACAAGTGAAGCAAGGGTCGTACTTTTGCCTGAACCGGTATGGCCGGTTACGAGCACCAAGCCTCTCGGAAGATCCGCAAGCTCTTGTGCTATCGGCGGAAGATGCAATTCCTCCAGAGTAGGAACCTGGTTCGGAATCACTCTAAACGAAATTGCAATAGTTTCACGCTGATAATGAGCGTTAACACGAAACCGATGGCCATCATCGACGGTCGTCGAGAAATCAAGATCTCTTTCCTCAACTAATTTCTTGAACCTGTCCGGCCCAACCATCGAAACTACCATCTCTTTTGCATCTTCGTTGCTGATCACAGGAAAGTCCGTATCGAGCAGCTCTGTATTCTTCCGCAACACCGGTGACATACCAACATTGATATGTACGTCGCTTGCTTTTTCTTCTATAGACCTTTCTAATATAGCTCTTACATCTACACCTGCCATCTCACAATCCCTTATCGCAAATCGCAAATCGCAATACGCGACAGACGATACGCAATTTGCCATTATCACTTTGACATCTTCAATACTACTTCCACGCCTTCTAATTCAAGCTTAACGAACGAATCACTAATTTGGCTAATTTTGTAACCTTTAATTGAATCTCCCTCATAGAGGATTTTATCATCTATCATACAGCTATATCCCTCGTCCATTTGACAAATCGTCAAAAGCTGCAGGCCTTTGGTCCCTTGCCTTAGCTGCTGCCGCCTTATCATCTCGGCGTTCATTGCGGCCTCTTCACTATCGGAACTTTCCTCTGCATCGGCCAAGAATATTTGAAGTGTAAACGGATTTTTAACAAGTTCATTGACTTGAACCTGCTCTACGTCCGAAAACTCATAAAATTTCTTCACTATTTGGTCCATCCGCTCAAACATCTCTGAACCAACGCCGGTTAGTCGGCCGATAGCCCTCTCTATCTGTGACTCCTCTATCCCAACTGAGGATGCCGTCGCTGTTCGGGGAACGCTCTTTTTTATCATAAACAAAAGGCACAACAAACCTATAACGAACAAAACAACCAGAAATATTGTCATCCTTCGAACGTTTTTACCTTGGCCCGCTACGGTAAGATATCGCTGCTCTTTTGTTTTTTCTGGGCGGGCGGATGTATTGGGGGATTGATGCTTCTTCGATTCACCGTTTGCAGATTTCCCCTTCTCCTCCACCAACGAATCTTCAAATCCCTGTTCTCGCAAAAATGATAACATAGCCAAGCTCCACTAAAGCTGGTGACAATTGGCCGGGCATAACCGCTTACCATTCAGCCAATCGACCGTTTAACTAACTTTATTCTGGAAAAATATACTCACTATAAAATCAGCTTCTACTTGCCCCTCGCTTTTTATTTCCTTATTCAACTTAAGCTCGCGGATTTTCATTATTCTCGGAAGCTTCTCAAGCTCTAAGAGGAAGGAATAAAAGGAATTAAAATTTCCCACTAATCCCATTTTCAAAGGCTGTTCTACATAGCCGCTGTTACCCTTCTTCTTCAGTGTTTGAAATGTCTTTGACTTCAGGCCTTGCTTTTGCGCAATTACGGTTACGTCGCGAAGGACCTTGTCAATCTCACTGGTAGGCGGCAGCTTGCTTTCAAAAAATGTGATTGCCTCCTGCAATTGCTCAAGCTGCTTTGTAAGACCCTCTGCGGCGGCGGTGGCCCGTTCAAATTCCTCCAATTTGGATAACTTGACCTGAACTCGCTCTTTAGCCTCAGAAAGATGTATGTTCGCAGGCTTAATCATATATTGGTAACCGACAACTGATACACTTACCAGCAAAACGAAAAAAACTGCTTTTCTAAAACTGTCTGTCATAACCTCACCTCATAATTTGATATCCCGCATCATACTCCACGCACCTTATCAACATCTGTTTCAGAAATTCCACACCGATGTCTTACCTTTGGCTCTGATTCCCTCAATGTCTTCATTACTAAGATGGACTTCTTTCTTAAGCGTCGCCGTAAGCTTGAACTGCCTGTATGTTGTATCATCAATCTCGCGTTCTTTCGACTCGACAAGAGCCACATTTTCAAGAAGAGCTGAACTGCTGAGCTGTTCAATATAAGCTGCCACCTGGAGATCACTGGGCGCAATACCTTCAATATTCATATATGTCTGGAGCAGTTTCTCTTGCGACTCTTTCAGTTGAGCTGCCGCCTTTCGATTCTGTGCTTCTGTGTACTTACTGCTCGCAGCGGCACTTCTCGTTATCTTTGGCTCCTTCTGAATAACATTTAGTTTCAGAAGCGACACGCCTTCCGGCAAATTATTCGTTAAAGACGCCAGCAGAACACTTCTTGGTACAGGCTCAATAAGTTCCGCCGTCGTAAGAGCTGTCTTTAACATCGCCTTGCGCCTCGTTTGAAGCTCTTCAAATTGTTTGATAGACTCCTCCGCCTGGGCAGCTTTTGCGCTGATTAATTTCTCCTTGTCAGAAATGGCCCGCTGCCGGACCTTGATAGTCGCAAACGAACCGCCCAAACCCGCCATGACTACCGCAAACAAAACAAGATATATCAAATTTGTTCTGCGGGACACGTTGCTTTGCACATAATCATCAGGCACAAAATCTATATTCAGCATTTTCAGGTCCTCCTGCTGAACAGGTCAAAACTTCAAGCCTATGGCCGCTAACCTGTAAATTGATAGTCTCATCTCTTTTACGACAAACTAAGTCCAAAGGCAATCGCCCAGTTAACTCGACAATCACGTCTATCCACTCCCGATTCAGACAGGCCTGTAAACTCCACTGCACCAAGACAATCGCCCATCTGTGCCGGCATTTCCAGATGCTTTGCTATTGCCACACATATATCTTTGTCTACCGCCCTGCCGGAAAGGAAAACCAAACGCTCAATACAAGACCTCTTGTACATCGAGGAAAAGTGACGTCGGCAGCCGGTCAATTCCAACACCAATCTCGAAACCGTCTCTTCCCCATTAAGCTGGTTTGCTCCCATAGGTATCGAACGAGCGAAAAGCAGGTTCTCCTGGCGACTAATTACAACATTCGTACAGTTCGGCTCTATATCAAGCAGGTAGACAACCGCATCAATATCGGCTTGACGCCTGCCGAAAAACCTTGCATAGCACTTTGTCATCGCCAAAGGCCAAATGCCGATTGACTTAACGGTCAGCCCGGCATTTTCATATATCGCCAGGTGCCTATCGATAATTTTGCGCTCTGCTGCTATCACCAGAGCGTTTTCCTCTTCTGATGGGATGTACTTTATTAACGCTTCATCAAATTCGAACGGCAGTTTTCGTTTTATCTTCGATATGACGGCATCATCCACAGGCACTGTCCCCTCTTTTCGCCCTTCTGTCTTGGCCATTTTTATATAGTCGATAAACAGCTCGGCCTGCGGTATCGCCGCTACTACCTCTTTGCCGCGAAAATGCCCGTTTGACGTTACCTGACGCATAGTCTCCAAAGCCCACCTTTGCCACTCGACACTGCCGGAGCTTATCTCCGGCGGCCTGTTTTCGTTCGCGCCGGCAACCAAACTTACACCCTTACCGTTATTGTAAAGCTGTACCATCGTTACAGTATCATCGCCCACATCAACACCAATAGGGCTCAATCTTGTAATTCCTCGTAAAATCGGAACTGCTGAACTTGCGCGGTCTCTCAAAAAATGCATCATAAATTCGTCCTCTTCGGTATGTAAGGCCTCGTGCGCAACACCAAATCCGATATATGTTAATACAATAAGACGCCGACTAACTAAAATATAAGAAACATCCTCAAACCGGCCAAACGCAGCGGAAAATAATAAAAACTCATTTGCCAAACACCTGCACAGGCCGACGTCGACAAAACAGCGGAAAATCTAAATCCTATAAAAACTGCAATTTTAGCTGCCAAGTTAGAATACACTAATAAACAGTTTCGGCTTATAAATAGACCTGGATAGCTTGGAAGTGAGAAAAAAATTATTGAAAACAAAAAATATTCAAAGAAAAGCTTTGTCTTTTCAAAAAGGATTTATTACCGCCCCATATAATGGCCGGAAAATTCCTCAAAAGGAATAAAAAAACTTATAGGACATTAAAAGCCGTTTGAATATCAGACTCAAGGACTCTATTCAGCTTTGAGCCGTCGCGTCATCAAATCGGAAATTGCCGTTTGGACGGGTTTATCTTCAAACAGCACTTCATATACCGCCTGTGTAATCGGCATCTCAACATCATATTGTTCGGCAAGTGCAATTACCGATTTGCAGGTAGCAAAACCCTCAATCACCGATTCGGTAGCGCGCCGGGCCGTCTCTACGGTTTGACCTTTGCCAATCCTTTCGCCGAACGAGCGGTTTCTTCCCTTAGGCGAAATGCAGGTCGTTACCAAATCACCAAGGCCGGTTAGACCTGCAAATGTCTTCGGCCTTGCACCGCAGGCAACGCCCAGCCGAGTTATTTCCGCAAGTCCCCTGCACAAAAGGGCCGCCTTCGCGTTGTCACCCGCCCCTACCCCGTCTATAATCCCGGCGGCAATCGCAATGATGTTCTTACAGGCGGCAGCCAGTTCTACGCCAACAACATCCGTATTGCTATAAACGCGCAGCCACGAACAGTTGAAAGTACGCTGGATGTCTTTGGCCAACCGCCCATCGGCTGCCGCTGCACAGGCAGTCGCCGGCAGCTTCCTGGCCAGCTCATCAGCAATCGTAGGCCCGGAAAGCACCGCAAATCTCCTCCCTCCTTTTTCGCCTAACACATCAGCCAGTACTTGAGTGGGACGAAGCAGGGTATCATTTTCAATACCCTTGGCGGTCGAGACAATGGGGACATCCTCAGGAACATAATCTTTCAGCCGCTTCCATACCTGACGGATAAACTGACAGGGCACAGCGGAGATAATCAGTTCGTCGCCGGCCATGATGCGTCCGTCGTCCGGCTCAAATGCAAGGCTTCGAGGCAGTTTATAGCCGGGAAGAAATTTGATATTCTCGCGATGTCGCTCAATCTCTCTCAATTGCTCACGGTCATAGCCCCAAATACGCACCTGCATATTCTTCTCACAAAGTAGTACAGCCATTACGGTAGCCATCGCACCATCGCCGATTATCGAGATATTCTTAAACATAGAGGAGATTATAGCCGCCACTCCCGGAATTACAATGTATTTGTCATTCGTACATAGTTCGTCCCCGTGAAATCAGGTTGCAGTAATCCGGTCAATCGACAGCGGAATTAAAACCTCACCTGGGGCTGCGCAGACACAGGTGGAAATTGTAACTTTTCTACCATAAATAGAGAACTGTAGTAATTTGGTTTGTCTTTATTCTGTCCTCTCCGGCATCGTGCTTATGACAGGGCCGGTCAGGGTTCGACAACGGGCAGAAGGATGTGCGAGGGATGGTCGGCATCGAGGTATATGCGATTGGTCGCTGTGATAGTGTCGCCGAGGGACATAGGGTGCTGCTCATCTACGGCCTTTCCAGCGGTCGATTGCCTTTTTACCGGGCGGGCGGGGCCTGAAGAAATCGCTCTCTGTGAGTTTGCATTCTCTTATCATTCGGCGGCAGTACTCGAGATTACCGAGGTCTTTGCCTCCGTTGTTTGTGCCCAGGGTGAATTTTGCGCCGGCCTTCTTTGCCAGCTTTATGAACTTAGCACTCGGGATTTTAGAGCGGGCATTAATCTCTATGGCGACATCGTTTTTCACGGCGGCCTCGATGACTTTCATCATGCGCTGCTCGGTCCACAAGCTGTCGTAGCGGTCGGCGATTTGTGCGGGCAGGAATGTTGGGTTGACATAGATGTCTATGGGTTCGTTATTGATGATGCCGACGGTCTTGCGAACCAGCATATCCATGAACTGCTGCTCATCATCGATGTTCACCTCGTTTTTTATCCATAGGCGGGTCCTTCTGTCCTTGTCATCGGTGAAGGTCATAGCATCGGTGAAGACGTAATCGAATTTCGCAATCCATTCCGGCGAAAATAATCCCAACCACTCACGTCCCTCGGCCTGCATTGCCACGTAGACGGGCTTGCCTTTTAGTTTTTCGAGAAATTCTTTTAGCCCCTCGTCGCTGGTGACATTGAAGCCGAGGCCGCAATTCTGGGCGATGCCGAATTTGACGCCTCTTTTCTTCGACATCTCAATGGCCTCTTCGAGGGTCAAACCGCCTTTCAAGTGGACGTGATAATCCACGAGGGGGAAGTCTATGACGGGAAGCGGCCTGACCCGGATGTTCTTATAGTAGATGGTGCTGCCCGGGTCATGTCCCTGCAGGGCAAATGTGCCGCTCGACAAGACGCGTTTTGGAAACCCCGAGGGCGGGCGGGGAGGATCGTCTTCGGTCCAGTCCACGACTTTCTTATCATTTATTTTTACGATGACGCGCCTGCCCTTGACGATTATGTGCTCGGTGAACCATACATCGTCTGCTACAGTCTTCGTGGTAACATCGTCCATCATATACAAACTGCCCGTCTTTTTCGGGTCTCTATCATAGGAGTTGTTGACCTGGACCTCGAAACCCTTATCGGGCCAGCCGGTTTGCTGCAAGTCTGTGTGGAAGTAGATACCTCCGTTGGCGCCGGATTTCGTCATGACATCGACCTTAAGCTCGAAGTCGGTGAAGATTGCATTTTCCACGGGCCCGACATAGAAAAGATGACTGCGCGGCCCGTTGGCGACAATCGCGCCGTCTCGGAGGGTGAAGCTGGCGGTGTTCTCACTGGCCTTCCAGCCGTTGAGCGTGCCGTCGAACAGCGATACCCAACCTTGCCCAGCATCATCTCCAAAGACCTGAATACTGGTGGCAGAAAATATGAACAGACACAGAAAGATAACCTTGTTTTTCATCTCAATTCCTTTCACAGGTTTTTTGCATTTCCCAATGAAACAAAAAAATCACGCTGCCTCGCGTAGGAAAGCTGCAAACTGGAGGTAAGGTTTTAAACCGTCTTTTTTATTTCCTCCATAACGGCAATACAGAAGGATTTTAACATATCACAAGATTGAGCGATACAATAAAAGCTCCTGTCCGGCGAAAATAGAGGAGAAAGAGAAATAATGAATAAGAGCCGAATGAATAGATGCCCTTCATTATATGAACCGGCGGCTGTATGATTGCAGGAGAATGAAAGAACTAACGGCAGAGCGGAAGGGAACCGACATTATTCGACATATACCGAGGCGTTTTGTAGAATACTCATTATGGACAAGGACCTGAAAAACAAGACGCTTGGTGAGCTTGAGGATATCGTCGAGAATTTCGGCGAAAAAAGGTACCTGGCGAAATACATTTTCACGTTTATCCACAGCAAGGACACCGGCCAGATTTCAAATATAACGCCCTTAAGCAAAGCCTTTCGCGCCAATCTTGTCGAGAAGGGTTACTATATTTCCCATCTGAACACCGTACGTACATTTAGCGATCCCGACGGAACCATAAAATATCTTTTTGAGCTGGATGACGGGCATCGAATCGAAACGGTCCTTCTGCCGGACGGCAAACGCAAAACACTGTGCGTTTCAACACAGGCAGGCTGTTCGATGAACTGTACATTTTGTGCGACGGCAAAGCTGGGATTCCAAAGGAACCTTACTGCGGCAGAAATCGTCGACCAGATAAATGTCATTCAGAAAGACAAGGGCAAAATCAACAATGTTGTTTATATGGGGATGGGAGAACCGCTGCAAAATTACAACTCTGTTATAAAATCCGTACACATACTCAATCATCCGCTGGGCAAACGTATCGGCCTGCGGCATTTAACAATCAGCACCTGTGGAATCACCGAAGGTATCAGAAAACTGGCTGATGAAGACATTCATCCGCGATTAGCCATATCCCTGAATGCACCGACCGATACACTGCGCTCGAAGATTATGCCCATCAACAAAAAATGCCCTATTGCGGCACTTATGTCGGCGGTGAAGTATTACCAGCGGAAAACACAACTGCGCGTTACTTTCGAATACGTGCTGATAAAGGGTTTCAACGATTCTGCGCTGCACGCCCAAATGCTTTCGAGACTGGCACATAAGGTGAAATGTAATATCAACCTTATCGAGTATAATCCATACCCGCTCGGCTCATTTGAGGCAAGCAGCAAAGAAACCATAAAACGGTTCGTTCAAATACTTGAGGATGCAGGGATTGAAACAACGATTCGCTATAAAAAAGGCCGCAAAATAAAGGCCGCCTGCGGACAATTGGGGGCCGATATGCTGCGAGAGGTTTAGAAAATTGCAAAGAGGCAGTTTACTTCACTTTAAAAAATCGTTTGCTCTAATGGATTTTATAGAAAAGGAAAAAAGGCTGTAAATGAGAAATCCAGCCTTGTTGCTTGACAAATGATAATCTATAGTGTTTGCCTATATAACAAATTCAGATACAAGTCTCTTATAAAGAGGAACTTGATAAGATGCCAAGAACGAAGATTATAGCCACATTAGGCCCCGCCAGCAGTAACTACACCGTCCTGCGAAAAATGTTCACGGCAGGTCTGGATGTGGTCAGATTGAATTTCTCGCACGGCAGCCATAAACGGCATCTTGAATGTATAGAGCTTGTTCGACAGCTCAACAAAAAATACAGAAGGCACATTCGTATAATGCAGGACCTGGAAGGTTTCCGAATCAGAGTCGGCCGATTCAAACACACCAAAGAAAAGTTCTTAAAGCAACGAACCGCTGTTTGGTTGACCAATAACACGGCAGACGATGGCCCAAAAACAATACCGCTTGATTACAAAGGCGATTTGAGCCGGATAAAACCGGAACAATTTATCTATATTGACGATGGCAAGCTTGCCCTGCGAGTAAAGAGCAGCTCCGCCAACAGCATAAAAGCTGTCGTTGTCGAAGGCGGTATCCTTAAAGAAAGGAAAGGCATAAACATCCCCGATGTTGACCTTTCGTTTGACCGGATAACCGATAAAGACAAAAAGAACATTGAATTCGGCATAAAACACACCGTTGACTACATTGCCCTCTCATTTGTACGTTGTGAAAACGATATTCGCAGAGCCGCTGCAATGATAAAGCAGGCCTTACCAGACTGTCTGATTGTGGCAAAAATTGAGAACAGAAAGGCGATAGACAATATAGACCGAATAATCAACGCCGCCGACGGGATTATGGTTGCTCGTGGCGATATGGGCGTCGCCGTCCCAATCTATGAAGTGCCCATAATCCAGAAGCGCATAATAAAGAAATGCAACGCCGCCAAAAAGTTTGTAATCACAGCCACTCAGATGCTGGAAAATATGACCGAGCACAGCAGGCCTACGCGCGCCGAGGTCGCCGACGTCGCCAATGCCATTATTGACGGCACCGACTTTGTTATGCTTTCAGCCGAAACCGCCATCGGCCGCTTCCCATATCAGTCTGTTTTGATGATGAACGAGATAATCAAGTTTACAGAAAAAACAATGTCGGGATTGTAATGATTTCCTGACGAAAATAAATACGCTGCCCCGCATTTACTGATTCATCAAAATAATATTACACTACGCCTTACATCCTGCTATGAAATATCAATCCTGATATTTACCTTCGCTCCATCGCGAGTCCGCCGTAGGCGGACGTGGCAATCTGTATCTCACAGATGCCAGGCCGGCCAACATAGTAAAGAGGCTCCTGCCCGGCGGAGGGAGAGGAGAAAGCGAGATAACGGGCAGGAGCTTAATTGCAAGATTGGATATATTAAAAATATAACCCTTCGCCGGCCTTGTCAAGCACACAAAATAAAATTATTTTTCGGCTTTTTTAGGGCCGATTTACACCGCTTTTTCGCCATTTCAGAAACCAGAACAGGCCTGCCGGCGAGTGTGAAAAAAACCGCAAAAAAATCTCAAAGCCGGTATACAAACGTAAACTTTTAGGCCTAAAAACCTTATCTCTCAAAAGCCAAAAAAGCAAAAGCCGATGAGAAAGTAAAGCGCATAAAAAAAGGGAGACGGAGGTTGTTTTCAACCAGTCTTTTCGCCACCCTGTCTCCCTGTTGCGATATTCCTTTATTAGGCTAATGCCCTACACGGAGAGACCGCTTATCGCAACATATATAATATACCAAAAATAGCAACGCTCGTCAACAAAATTCTGCCGATTTCTATTCAGACATTCAGCCCGCTGCCGCTATGGCCTCTTTTTCAACATCACTACATCGATGCCCTTTTAGAAATCCGGGCTTTTTTGGACTTGCCGATAAAGATGTCGGGAGCCGAACCCGATTTATTGCTATCAGGGCAGGTCAAAACCATTAAGAACAGGAACCAGCTCATTTCTCGGTATCTTCTTAAGCGGCACAGTCCACAGATAGACCGTGTGTTCGTACTCGTCCTCTTTAGAAGTAAGTGTAACAACCTTGTCCGGCTTGACTCCTTCCATTGCGAAGTCGTGCGAGACAATCCGCGAGCCGTCTTTGAGCTTCTCCAACTGTGGTATCAGCTTCACATTCAATTCCGGAAGAAGGTAGAGAGTTACTACGTTTGCCTTGCTGAGGTCAAGGGTGAAAATGTCCTTCTGCTCAATCGTAACCAGGTCTTCAACGCCGTTGTCCCTCACGTTTTCCAGCGACTCTCTCACTCGCTTCGGGTCTATATCGTAACCTTTCGCCTTACAGCCGTACTTCTTGGCCGCTGTAACCACGATTCGGCCGTCACCACAGCCAAGGTCATAGACCAAATCTTCCTTTGTAACTTTTACCAGCTCAAGCATTTTGTCCACCACGTCCTGCGGCGTAGGGACAAAGACAACATCCGGCTCACGGATTCCCTTGACTTCCTTTATTACCTCCTCTGCCTCACCACCCAACCTCTCTTGTAACCCGTCAATCGTTGCCTGAAGCTCCTCGTTCAGGTCTTGCAGCTCACTTACCTCTTCCATCTGTTCTGTCAACTGATTCATCAGGTCTTTTATTGTGGTTTGAGCGGTTCTTGCCTTGGCAACCGCCGCATCCCGCTCTTTAGTAAGTTCACTAACCTGCTCCTGGAGCTTATCGCGGTCCTTAATAACAGCAGCAAGTTCCGCCTTTGCTTCCGCCGCTCCGTCCTTACAACAGTCACAACCAGACAGAAACAGCAAACAAACCACAGTTAGAAATGTAAGAGTAAATCCCAGCTTCGTCATTTTAGTGTTCCCTTCATTTGTCAATTTGTTGTTTTGGCTTTGTTTACGACATTCCGTGGCTTACCTGAAAGAAACGCAGCCACGTTATCGACGACCACTTTCAGTAATCTTTCACGTGCTGAGCGCGTGGCCCAGGCGATATGAGGAGTGATGAAACAATTTTTGGCCTTAAGAAGTGGATTTCCCTTCTCTGGCGGTTCAGAATATAACACGTCCAGGCCGGCACCGGCAATTCTCCCATTATTAAGAGCTTCAGCCAAAGCCTGCTCATCTACTAATGGCCCGCGACTCGTATTGATTAGAAAAGCTGTTTTCTTCATCAGCGACAATCGCTGTTCGTTCACGATTTTTTCCGTCTGGTCTGTTAGTGGGCAATGCAGACTTATAACGTCGCTTCTCCGGAAAACATCCTCCAGCCCGACAAATTCACATCCCTCCGGAATACTCGCCGGCCTGGCAATATTATAAGCGACGACTTTCATACCAAAGGCCAAAGCCAGCTTTGCGGTGGTTCGGCCGATTCTTCCAAGTCCGATTATCCCCATAGTCAGCCCCGCCAGTTCAATCAAAGGTGTATCCCAATAGCAGAAATCCGGATTGGTGGTCCACCGTCCGCTTCTTACAGTGTCAGCGTGATGACCGACCTGGTGGGTAAGGTTCAGTAAATGAGCAAAAACTAATTGCGCCACCGACTGGGTACTATAAGCCGGGACGTTGGTGACAATGACTCCCCGTTCACTGGCTGCTTCAACATCCACAATGTTGTAACCCGTTGCCAGTACACCGATATATTTCAAAGACCGAAGTTGCCTAATCACATCGGACGATAACACTGTCTTGTTCGTCAGAACGATTTCAGCACCTTCTGCACGTGAGAGGATTTCTCCGGGACCGGTACGGTCATAAACTGTGCACTGACCCAGCACCTCTAAGTCCTTCCAGCTCAAATCACCGGGATTGAGGGTATAGCCGTCTAATACAATAATCTTTACCACCGGTTTCTCTCACTTATTGACCTAAAAAACCATCATTGATAACATTTATGCCGTCAATCGCATGCGGCATTTTTAAAGACCAAACAGTAAAAGAGCATCTTATTTGAAAACGGGTATTAAAACCTCCGCTAAAAGAAATGTCAATCCTGATATTTCCCCCTGTCCGCGTACTCGTTTAG